>DXZL01000133.1 GCA_019419725.1 Veillonella sp.
TAGTATTTAGCTAGTTCCATCGGCATTAACAGCAACACTTTTTGTCCTATAGCCCAACTTTTACCTATTACAACATCAATGGAGCTACTACGAAGCCAAGTGCTACTGAAATAGCGATGGCAAGTACGCCAGGGATAAAGAACGGATGGTTAAATACGAGCTTACCGATTCGTGTTGAGCCGGTATCGTCCATTTGTACAGCCCCTAAAAGTGTTGGGTATGTAGGTAATACGAAGAGTGCAGATACGGCTGCGAAGGATGCGATAATAATGTATATGGATCCTGTGTTCTCTGGAGTAATGCCGAGAGCTAGAATTACAGCTGGTACCAACGCTTGTGTAGTCGCCGCTTGGCTATACAACAATGTACTAGCAAAGAAGAATGCTACGGCTAATAGGAATGGATATGCTGTTACCAAGCTAGATGCAAGAGCTTTAATTTCAGGAATATGACCTTTTACGAAAGTATCACCCAACCATGCTACGCCTAGTACGCAGACACATGCGGATAAACCGGATTTAAATGTGCTTGTATTAACAAGTTGTGCTGTATCAATCTTACAGAAGAATGTAATAGCCGCTGCAATAATCATCATGAAGCCAACGATGGCATCATTTCGACCGAAGATAACTGGTTTAATAAGACCAATGTTCTTGGAGATTGCAGTTGCATAGAATACGATACAAATAATACCAATCAAGAAAATCAATACAGAAGTTTTCGCACCTGGTTTCAAGTGGAAATCAGCACTCTTTTCACGAGGTGGAGCCACATGACCTGCTGCCAAGCGTTCTTGGTAAACTGGATCGGAAGACAAATCATTATTTGCGAAGGTAGACATAATAAATGCCGTAATCATAACCGCTACGAATGTTGTAGAAATACAGATGGCAAGCAATGTTGGATAGTTGACACCATATGGTTCAAGGAAACCACTCATAGCAACAACTGCTGCGGATACTGGGCTCGCTGTAATACCAATTTGGCTTGCTACAACGGCAATGGATAATGGTACAGATGGCTTAATATTTTCACTTTTTGCCACCTCTACGATGACAGGAATCATAGAAAATGCTGTATGACCGGTACCAGCTAAAAGAGTTAAGAAATACGTAACTGTTGGTGCTAAGTAGTTGATATGCTTAGGATTTTTACGCAAAATACCTTCTGCAATACGCACCAAATAATCGAGACCGCCAGCGAGTTGTAAAGCACAAATAGCAGCGATAGCAGACATGATGATGAGGATTACATCCCAAGGAATCTGCCCTGGAAACATCCCCATGCCGAGGCTTAACAACACTACACCAAGGCCGCCAGCGTAACCGATGCCCATACCACCTAGACGAACGCCGAGGAAGATGGCACCAAATAAAATAATAACTTGCATAATTACATAAATGTCCATACGATGACCTCCTTTATACGTATATAGTATCATAGATATGCAAAAATATCATCGAATTTTCACAATGTATAGTCTATAGTTTAAAGACTTAACGAAACATTATACGCTAAACATATAAAAAGCTATATATGCCAACGACTCTAGAACCGTAGAATCATGACATATATAGCTTTTACGTTTGCCCTAAATCTTTATTAAATACTTAGACGTAAATTGTTATAAAATAATTGGGCGTAAATCTTCGAGGATTCCCTCTTCTTCAGTAGCGCGTTGGATACTTTCACCAACAATGCGAACCATATCCTCTAATTGTTCCACAGTGGACGCCAATGGTGGCATGAGAATTACCACATCACCAATTGGACGGCAGATGAGCCCTTGTTCACGAGCAAGAATAGCCACCTTAGCCCCTACCGCATCATTTGGACGATACGCTTCATGAGTAGCTACATCTTTTTCAAGTTCGATCCCTACGATGAGGCCTCGTTGACGAACCTCTTTAACATGTTTCAAGTTTTCAATTGGCTTCAATGCATTGGTGAAAGCCTCGATTTTCTTTGGTAATCCTTCGATAACCTTTTCATCGCGGAATACTTTCAACGAAGCTAATGCAACGGCACAAGCCAAGGCATTCCCTGTATAGGAGTGTCCATGATAGAAGGTTTTCTTTTCTTCAAATGTACCGAGGAATGCATCAAATACACGTTGTGTCGTCAATGTAGCAGCGAGAGGCATATAACCGCCAGTAATGCCTTTAGACAAGGTCATAAAGTCTGGCGCCACACCTTCGTGTTCACAGGCAAAGAATTTACCAGTACGGCCAAAGCCTGTGGCTACTTCATCGACAATGAGGAATACATCATGTTTCGCCGTTAATTCACGAACCCGTTTCAAATAGCCATGAGGCATTACGAGCATGCCTGCTGCAGCTTGTACTAATGGTTCCATAACGAGAGCCGTGATTTCATCACCCTCTTCATTGAGGATGCGTTCTAGTTCAGCCAAAGATTCTTCAAAGGCTTTTTCTCGATCAGCTACGTCGCGATATACGCCAGGGCTTGGCAATGTCAAAGGTTTGAATAATAAATTATGGAATACTTGGTGGAATAATTGAATACCACCTACAGATACGGTGCCTAATGTATCCCCATGATAGCCCGCATTGAGGGCAATGAACTTAGTTTTCTTCGTTTGTCCCACAAGTTGGCGGTATTGGTAGGCCATCTTGATAGCCACTTCAATAGCCGTACTGCCATCATCGGATAAGAATACTTTATTTAAGCCTTCTGGCGCAAGCTCTACCAATTCTTTACACAACTGTGCAGATGGTGGGCTTACAAGACCAAGCAATGTACTATGGGCAATTTTATCCACTTGTTCCTTCAAGGCTTGATTTAATACAGGATGATTGTGTCCATGAATGTTAACCCATAAGGAAGATACACCGTCATAATACTTTTTACCGTTCTCATCGATGAGGTATACCCCCTCACCACGTTCGATTACTACTGGTTCTTGTGCTAACCAATCTTGCATTTGTGTAAATGGATGCCATACAAACTCATGGTCCCACTGTGCTGCTTGTGAAAGCTGTTTCTCTGCCATTTCGTCACCTCATACGTACAAATTCTACAAACTATAACTCTCAATACCTATAATACTCAATTACTATAACAGTCTATTACCATAAATAATTAGTCTAAATTAAATTACAATATCTAACTACTATATACCTAATACTGTATTCCATACCTTCTTAGAATCCACAAAGGATCGAGCCCAACCAAGCTGAACCTTTTGAATATCTGGCCCTTGGTATGGCGGTACAACAGCTACTACAGGAATACCTGTGTATCGTTCCATATCCTCTACATTTGTTTTCAATAAGAATGGATCTACTGCCGTTGTATCATTTACGATGATAGCTTTCACCTCAATACCATGCATCTTCGCGTATTCACAAGTCAAAATCGCGCGGTTAATGGAGCCCAATCGTCCATCAGCTACAACGATGGCTGGTAATTTAATATCTTTCATTAAATCAGTAAATGTTTTATCGCCGTAAAGAGGTGTTGTAATACCACCAGCACCTTCTACAAAGGTTAGATCATAGCGATTAACAACATTTAATGTATGAGCTACTACACCATCATAATCGATTTCTATACCAGATAACTCTGCAGCAAGGCGGGGAGAAAAATCACCTGCGATAGCATACGGATTAACCTCATGACGACGAGATTCCGGAATGCCTGCAGAACGCATCAAATGCGTAGCATCCTTACTTTCAAGATCCACATTATAATTATCCTCATCCATCGTTACACATTCAGGAAAAGGTACCGCACTAGAGGACACTGGTTTAACCATACCAACCGCAAAACCATCATCTACAGCCATGGCCCCTAACAGCCCGGTCACAAACGTCTTGCCTACATCCGTATCTGTACCAATTATAGAAATACCTAACTGCTTCATACATGTCTCCTCTCAGCGATACTTAACGCCGCATAGGTTAACTAATTTATGTGAGTAAGTTTACAATCTAATTACAATATACAGCCAAACGGAATATATAGTCAACCTATTATTACGCTTAAGGTTAACCATGATAGGACTATATGGGGCCCCAATACATCAGTGGGAGCCAAATTAAAAATCACAGAACCTAGCTCATCGCTCCATAGTAAACTAAGTCGCGCTTCGCTTAGGGACACTGCTTTTTATAACATTATCTCCGTACTAGTCCCATAGAGTCATATCCGCCCCTTTGAATACGCTAATAATAGGTTGGCTATTTTGGGAAAAGAAAAAGGGGCTGTAACAGAATGCGGTTTTACCGCATTCTAGTTGCAGCCCCTTTA
>DXZL01000134.1 GCA_019419725.1 Veillonella sp.
GTAATGCTAAATCTGTAGAACTTACTGATGGGGGTACCATCTTCTTAACCCACGCAAAACGCGTAGTATTCATGTTTGAACATCTAAAAACTGATTTTGAAAACGAGTTTCGTTTGGAGCAAGGTTCCATTAGAATTGGTATTCCACCAATTACCGATGCACCTATCTTCGCTCAGCTTTTAGGGGAGTTCAAAAAAGTATATCCACAAATTGAATTAGAACTTTATGAACAAGGTTCTAAAAAAGTTGAGATTAGTGTTCAAGAAGGCTTGATTGATATTGGTATCATTTGTACGAAACCAAATCCAAAAGAATTTGAGTCCTTCTACCTCACTAGTGATCCGCTTTCCGTTATCGTTCCAATATCTAGCCCTCTTGCGAAAGAAAAAGAGATTCGTTTAGAAATGTTAGCTGACGAGTCTTTCGTATTACACAAAGATGACTTTAATTTGCATGACGAAATCATCAAAGCTTGTAAACATACAGGTTTTCAACCTCATATCGTATTTGAAACAAGCCAACGTGATCTTATGTTGCAAACAGTTAGTGCAGACCTTGCCATCGCATTGTTACCATCTCGTCTCTGCCCTGAGGCAGGTGAAAATACAGAGGTTGGTTCCAAGGTCGTTGTACGACCACTTGTACCAGAAATTATTCATACACTTTATGTTATTTGGAAAAAAGGTCATTACCTCTCCCACGCTTCTCGCTTGTGGTTAGACTTTGTAAATTCAAAATTACCATTACCTGGATTACAACTTGAGGATCGTCAATAATGAATAAACCATCTGGGCTCGCATCTAAATTGCGGGCCCTTTTGAAAGCTAAAGAAACACCCATGTGGGGCGTTATTATCGTGCTGGTCATTGTTATAATCTTCCAGCAAATACAAATTTCAGAACTACAATGGCGTGTCGATGAAGACCACGATGGTTCTTCCGTTGATAGTGTAGCTGGTCGCCTTTACATTCTAGAAGGGATGGCTAATAAACATAGCGACCAACTGGATGGTATCTTTAAAGACATTCGCCAATTACAAAACGACGGTGCCAAGTACGACTGGGAACTGAAACAACTACAATGGTTACACCCAGAACTCAAAGTGCAACCACCAGAAGCTAACCCTTCCCCATTCAAATCGACGGATTTAAACCTCGATATGAATCCTGGGAAAGTGCCGGATGTAACAAAACAAAGTCAATAAAGAAATCAGGAATAAATAAAAGCACCTTATACCTACACAAAAGTCATCACAAATGACTCTTCTCATAGGATATAAGGTGCTTTTATCATTATTCTTTTATAGATTTAATTACTCGTTTTCCCATACGTCTCTGCAATGACGAATTGCTTCTACTTGCGATACGCTTCTAATTTATATGCATATTCAGTTAGAAGATTATTTGAATAAATTTTTTCATTTTTTGAATCTCTAACTTCTTTCCAAATAATAGATGCTACTTTTAATTTATTTGAATAGTTGCAACTACATTCATCTGCACAAAAATCCTTAAAAAATTGATTCCATTGACAAACCGAATTGTCATACTTTGCATAATCTGATTCACCATAATATACTTTCAGCAAATCTCCAATTGTAAAGCTTGTATTTTTTTCACTTTTTACTTTTCTCCAGGCAGTAGCCATATCAGCATTAAATTTAAATCGTGAAACACCTATTAAATCAGAGAAATATTCTCTAAACTTCGTATTAAAGGAAAAATTACATTCAAGTAATGGTGTATCTAAAGTAATAGTTTCCACTTGCCTTCTTCTATTTTTTATTGATGATTTTTTAATTAAATTGCCTTTAAAATACTGCTCAATAATATGATTGAGTTCTTGTTTTGTCCCCCTATATTCTAATCCTAATGATTTACATATTTGTGAAAGTTCATCACGATACCAATAATATTTATTAAATTCATCAAATGATGAAATTTCATCAAACTTGGGTCTACACGCTTTCAATCTTTTGTCTCCTTAAGTTTAAGATACAGCATTTACAGATGTGCCTATTGTAAAAGTTGCTAATACGGTTGCTAAAATAACGTTCTATACATATTATTCTCTCTTTTTTATCCTGTAGATTCTATTACTCTCATTATACATAAAACAGCATTATTACTAAAGAAAAAGAGCTATACCCCATACATTCGCTACAATGTGAATGTATTAGAGATATAGCTCTTTTAATTTTGAAATTTGATGCAGGACTACTTAGTCATCCTTGTGTTCCATAGATTTAGGCAATGTCAAAATCAATAGAGCTGCAAGGAACATACAAGCGCCCATTACATAGTAACCATAAGTAAAGCTGCCTGTATGACCATTGATGAAACCAAGCATGTAAGGACCTACCCAGCCCCCCATGTTACCAGAGGAGTTAATAAGGCCCATCGCCCCTGCCGCAGCAGCACCAGATAAGAAAGTTGTTGGCATTGTCCACCATACACCCATGCCACCGTAAACACCTACAGCAGTTAAGCAGATAAAGAATAAACTAATTTCTGGGGATGGACTATGTGGTGTTGCTAAGAAGCCAATAGTACCAATGAACAATGTAGTGGCAACATGCCAACGTTTTTCATTGCGCTTTTCAGAGGAATAACCACAATATACTTGTACAAGTAATGCAGCAGACATGGGAATCGCAATAGACCATGCTACTACGCTTGGTGGCCAACCAGATAAGCTTTTAAGAACTTGAGGCATCCAGAAGCTAAAGCCCCAGAAACCAATAACCCATAAGAAATAGATTAATGCTAAACGCAATACTTTTGGATCTTTCAAAGCTTGCCATGTAGTATATTTCTTTACAGCGTGCTTTTGTTGTTCTTCTTTTTCAAGTTCAGCCTTGATATAGGCTTTTTCTGTATCAGTTACCCAAGATGCATGATCTGGACGTTCTTTCATCCAGAACGCAAAAATGAAAGCAAAGATAACAGCTGGAATAGCTTCAACGATGAAGAGTGTGCGCCACCCATGAAGGCCAAAGAATGTTGTATCAAGTAAGATACCTGCCAATGGACCACCGATGATGTTAGAGAACAATAAAGATGTTAACATCAATGAGATCGCTTTCGCACGTTCCTTTGGCAAGAACCAATTCGGTATCAGTAACGAATAAATTACAGGATATAAAGAGGCTTCACATAGACCGAGTAAGAATCGATAAATATAAAACTCCAACTCTGTAGTCATCGTCGTCATAAGAATACATACGAGACCCCAACTAAACATGATACGAGCCACCCAATGCATAGCATTACAGCGAGCAGCTATTAAGGATGCTGGCACTTCAAATAAAACGTAGCCAATAAAGAAAATACCGGCCCCCATACCGAATACCTCTGGTGTTAACCATGGTAAATTCTCTTTCATGGTCAAGCCTGCATAGGCAATATTAACGCGATCTAAGAAGGCAATAATAGAAACAATAAATAAAGGTAAGACTACGTGTAGCATACGCCGCTTTGTAAAGTCTTTGAAATCGATGGCCCCACTTTGAGGCTCTGGTGTAGATGAGTTCATATAATTCCTTTCTACTACTTAAGATATTACATACCTTACTATCTTAAGAAAACAAAAGTCCTCTGTCAATGGAATTATATAGAATATAGAAATAACAAATAGGAATAGTAACACCAAAATAATGGCCTTTAAAAATAGAAAAAGGATATTTGCTAGGAATGACTGTATAAAACAAAAAGCACTTTATAGTATAAATATATCTCTATCACAAGATAAGAAAATACTATAAAGTGCTTTCATATTAATTTGTACTAACAGGATCATAATCAGCAGGCACAGGAGCAACGATACTTACAAAGATAACATCTTCTGTCCCAGTATTTTTTGCGCCATGACATTCACCCTTTTTAGATACTATAACTTGTCCCTTTGTAAAAGGCACCTCTGTATCAGGCGTTGGATAAAATACCCCCTTACCTTGCAATATAACCCATATATCATCAGAGTTATGATGGTAATGCTTTGGTAGGGTTTGCCCAGGTTTAATAACCCATACTGAACCACCTGTGGAATCAGTTTGATAAAATGGAGTCTTAACAGCTTTCTCCAAACTTTCGACTTTCACAAGTTCCAT
>DXZL01000135.1:0-2619 GCA_019419725.1 Veillonella sp.
ATCACATGCTCGGTCCCCCGATGAACACGAGAGCATGATAGAAGGTGGACTTATTGTATACCTAATCTAGATATATCTAGAGATTAGCGATGGATATAAACGTCTACACGACGGTTTTCAGCTTTACCTGCTGCAGTGGAGTTAGTTGCCACTGGTTTAGTGTCGCCATTAGCGATACCAATTAAGCGATCAGCAGATACGCCGTTGTTTACCAAGTATTGAGCTACATATTGTACGCGGCGTTCGGACAAGCCAACGTTGTATTGAGGAGTAGCATCAGTATCAGCATTACCTAACAATTTAACTTGGTCTTGAGAGTATTGGTGAGCAGCGTTTACAGCAGCTGTCAAGTTTGGATATTGGTCTGCACGAGCAACATCTTGATCGGAATCGAAGTAGATAGATTCTACATAGTAATCCAATTTAGGAGTTTTGTACATAGGAGCTTCTACTACAGGAGCTGGAGCTGGAGTGTATACAGGAGCTGGAGCTGGAGTTGCTACAGGAGCTACTGTTTTGTAACCACCGAAACGGTAGGACAAACCAACTACAGGACCTTGGAAGGAGATGTTGGAATCATCGTCACGTTTAGTATTGATATAACGATAACCTGCATTGATATCCAAATCTTCGTTAACTTTGTAGCCTAAGCCAGCTTCCCAAGTGGAAGTTCTCTTAGTACCTACACCAGCTTTACCGTAAACTTCTACTTTAGAGCCAAGATTAGCTTTACCAATTACACCAGCTTGAGCAATGTTGTTTGCTTTAGCGAAGTCATCACCAGAAATGTGTGCATAACCACCATATACTGCAAAGTTTTTATTCAAGGATTGAACCAAATTAACTTCGTGCATTTTGTCACTGTAGCTAGTACCGCTCAATTTGTCATTTAAACCATGATATTGGTATTGCAATGCAGTTTTATCAGACAAAGCATAAGTTAAACCACCATCAAAGTTCCATTTTGCATCAGCATTGAAGTCATTAGTTTTTGCTTTGGAATGAGCTGCACCAAGATCAACTTGGAATTCGCCTTTGTTGAATTGAGTTTGTGGAGTTGCGCCAGCTACGGATACGCCTACAGCAGCAACTGCCAATAAAGCTAATAATTTTTTGTTCATTATAATTCCCTCCAATAACAGCCTTTAACAATACACAGGCCTTTGGTAATAATATACTTTCATTTTACACAACTTTTCGATAAATTTCAATATCTTTTATGAATTTATCATGAGAATTTCGAATTTTATCTATATTTATCTTAGCCTATCTTTAAAATTAAGCGAACAAAAGAAAGCGCCTACGTTGATATGTACCCTTATTACATAGCATGACGTTTCTCACACATTAAATTCTATAGAATATGCTATACTGTTATTATATTTTGTAGAAATTACTATTGTATGTACAGTTATATAGAAGTATATATAGTTATAAGGAGCTATATAGGAGGAACCATGAGTAAAACAGCTTATATTGTACGTCATATTAACTTTGAAAATGCCGGTATTTTAGAGTCAGTCTTGGTGGAGCGAGGGTTTGAACTAACATATATTGAAGCGCCACTTGCCAATTTTGAATACTATGATGCGACAGAAGCTGATTTAGTCATCGTCTGCGGTGCCCCGATTGGTGCTTATGATGAAAAACTGTATCCATTCTTAACAGAAGAAATCAAATTTATTACAGATCGTATTAATAGTAATAAACCTTTACTTGGTATCTGTTTAGGTGCCCAACTCATATCCCGTATCATGGGTGGTCACGTAGGACCTATGCAGCATGGTAAAAAAGAAATTGGCTTTAGCCCCATTGAGTATACTAATGAAGGAGCCTCATCTCCATTGGCATTGTTAGGCAATGTGCCTGTTCTTCACTGGCATGGCGATGAATTTGAAATCCCTAAAGGTGCCGTTAGACTTGCAAAAACAGAAGTATGTCAAAATCAAGCATTCTCTGTAGATAATCATATCCTAGCCCTTCAATTTCATATGGAGGCTGATCCTGCATTCATTGAAAGTTGGCTTGTGGGCCATTGTGCAGAGCTTTCTAACGCAGGTATCGATATTCCTAAACTCAGAGAAGACGCTAAGCGTCTACGCCATGAATTACCAACGGCAGGAAGAGCAGCATGTATTGCTTGGCTTGAACAAAACCATTTATAAAAGTAAAAACCGCCTTAGTTATACTAAGGCGGTTTTTACTTGTTTCTTATATATATCCCTTACATATATACACGAAATCATAGATTTCTGGTCCGATAACACATTCCCCAATGTGTCATTTTTTCCACATTTCGTATTGTACATCAAACAAATTGAATAGGCAAGAAGTTTTTCATAAACTTTTCATAAATTATTCTATTTTTTTCAATATAGCTAGTAACCCTAAACAAAACTTTGTAGATTCTATCTATATCAAAGCTATATATCGAACAATTTAAACTTTAGATTTTATATGAAAATCCATCGCGTAAATGATATTCAAAATTAATATTTTGGATACTAATCAGTAAGATTAAACAATTTTATGCTGCCATGAACCTCGAACAAATCGGAAATAGGAACAACATAATCGTAAAGACTGATCGAAGCACAACGATAACCATGCGCCTAAAAG
>DXZL01000135.1:2719-4060 GCA_019419725.1 Veillonella sp.
GCAACGATCATTGTGTACGTATACATACCAAATCGTTCAAAAAACTGTTCCCCTAATGAGCTACCACCTACGTGGAACATAGTGTGCAAAACGGTTCGTTCAAACTTCCACTTTGAAGGATGTCGCAAAGTTAGCCCTGTAGTAGTATGTTGTGAAATCGTACGCAGTAATAATATAGCAATAACAGCACTACTAATCATTGTCGAAACACCGGCGCCCATGACACCGAGTTCAGGAAAGAAACCAATACCATAAATCAAGAAGAAGTTCATTATAGTATTTAAAATATTACCTACTACATTGGACTTAAAAATAACCTTGGTATTACCATACCCAATAAGGGCGGCCCCTACAATTTGACTAAAAGATTGGAATATTAGACTAATGACAACAAAACGGCCATACCAGACAGCCGTTTCTATATAGCCGTCTTCGGCACCTGTAAAACGTAAGATATGCTCTAAATTAAAGAAACATATTGCCAATAAAGGTGCATAAATCAAGAAATTCAAGAGTATGGATTGCTTAAGAACAGCATTCATACCATCAACTTCACCTTCGCCGTGGCGGCGAGCTATAATAGCCGTTACCGCAATCGACAAGGCACGACAGAATATGAGCATCACCATCTCTGGCTGCCCCATAATACCAACTGAGGCAAGTGCGGAGGCACCGAGGGCCCCTACCATGGCTAAATCAATAGCTGTCATAAACTGTAGCATCAAGCCTTGTAATGTAGCAGGCCAAGCTATTTTCAAATAATTGCCATACATCTGCTTTGTTGTACCTACAGGACCTAATCGTTCTGTAGCGGGCAACATAGCATCAATGGACAACCATCGTTGTATGCGGTCTAACATAGTAACTCCTATTCATGCAAGATCGTATAAGGTTGAACTATCTATTAGCCCCAATATCTTCTGTATTATATCACAATTATATATAAAAAGTCATTCATATATAATGATTTTATTTAATAATCTATATCAAAATTGCAAAAGAACCTCTTATAGTGTTTGAATATACCATACCAGGTATCCCAACATATAAGAGGTTCTTTTAATTTTCAGAAAATATTATATCAGTCTATTCTATAAAATTAATTATCAATTATTAACCTTTGGATGTCAACAATTGACTAACTGCTGCACGCAAGTCTTCTAAGCCTTGTTTAGTTTCAGCTAGTTCTTGACGTTGACGCTCATTTTCAGCTTCCAACGTATTGAGACGAGCCGCTTGATCTGCGATAACAGTTTTTTGTTCACTATTTTCTTTTTTGAGACTAGATACTTCATCTTGCATTACATACACAGAGCTAATAGGGCCTGCTTTGTAACGATC
>DXZL01000136.1 GCA_019419725.1 Veillonella sp.
CATAGGGCTTATGTGTGGTAAAAGGAGAGATTCTATGAATCAACGAGTTATAGCAACCATAGGAGCCCTCTTAATAGGGACTACCATCATAAGTGGTTGTGGATCTGAAAAGCAACCTGAGGATACGAGCCTCAAGGTGCGCACCATCACCATCGGTGAAGAATCTGGTACTACAGGTGCTGGCTATGCAGGTACCATCCATAATAAAACGGAAACAAACTTAGCCTTTCAAATTGGAGGTCGCGTCATCAACAAATTCGTAAATGTTGGTGATGTGGTACAAGTAGGCCAAGTTATCGCGCAAATCAATGGTTCAGATACATCAGCTCAAGTACAAAATGCTGAGGGTGCTGTGAAAGCTGCTCAATCGGCTTATGAATTAGCAGAAACCAATGCTAAACGATATCGCGAGCTCTACGCGCAACAAGCGATTAGTAAATTGCAATTAGACCAAGCAGAAAACCAATTGAATGCCACATCTGCTCAATTACAACAAGCACAGGCTAGCCTCAATTTGAGTAGCAATCAAAATAGCTATACTACTTTGACTGCTCCTGATACAGGTATTATTACAGCTTTCAACATTGAAGCAGGCCAAGTCGTAGCAGCCGGTCAAAGCGTTGGTACCTTAGCAGCTGGTCGCGACCCAGAAGCAGTCATCGCCCTTCCTGAACAAGAATTGACTAAGGTGCATGTAGGTAGCCCTGCCACTATTACATTCTGGGCTCTACCTGATGTAACCGTGCAAGGCGTGGTCCGTGAAATTTCACCAGTTCCTGACCCTGTGGCAAGAACGTATACCGTAAAAATTACCTTACAAAATCCTCCAAAAGAGGTACAGCTAGGCATGACGATTAATGCTAATCTATCTACTACAGATAGCACCAATATTTCCATTCCGTTAACGGCTCTTGTAAAAGACTCTAATGGCAATAATGCAGTGTATATCATTCGAGATAAAAAGGCTCATCTCGTGCCGATTAAGACCGGTGAGTTTGGTAAGAACTCCGTCATCGTCACATCTGGTTTAGCTAAGGGTGAC
The DNA here is from genome assembly GCA_019419725.1 of Veillonella sp. Lineage (GTDB taxonomy): Bacteria > Bacillota > Negativicutes > Veillonellales > Veillonellaceae > Veillonella. The sequence goes on from DXZL01000136.1 coordinate 1,043, forward strand.
ATTGTCATCACCGCAGGTACCCAACAATTACAAGAAGGGACGGCGGTTAGTCAATGAAACAATTTAACTTAGCCGAATGGGCCCTCAAACATAAGTCCATTATCTACTACTTCATGGCTGTGCTCCTCACCTTTGGTATCTTCTCATACAACCACATGGGACGTATGGAAGACCCAGACTTTACAATGCGCACTATGGTGGTCGGCGTTGCTTGGCCGGGGGCTTCCCCACAAGAAATGTCGGATCAGGTAACGGACAAATTAGAAGAAAAACTGCGCGACCTACCTGGCGTCGATTATACGAAATCTTTCACAGATGGCAGCAAATCAGTTATTTATATTAATCTGAAAGAAAATCTACCATCCGATAAAATCCGTCCCGCTTGGGAAGAAGCGCGGAACATGATTAACGACGAATGGAAGTCATTACCACAAGGCGTTCAAGGACCGACCATCAACGACAGATTTGATGATGTATATAGCATTATCTACGCCATTAGCGGCGATGAATTCTCGTATGAAGAAAAGCGTCAACAAGCAGAAGACTTAAAACGTCAGCTGTTATCTGTTCCAAATGTAAAAAAAATCAGCCTCATTGGGGTGCAACAACAAACCCTTAATGTAACGATTAATAAGGATAAATTAGCATCCTATCAAATCAGTACACAACAGCTATTAACGGCTATCAAACAGCAAAGTATGATGGTTCCAGCTGGTATGATTACGACGGATACGAATAATGTATATCTCCGCGTGAAAGGCCTATTCGATAGTCCACAATCCGTACAAGATATGCCAATTCGCATCAATAATCAAACTTTGCGCCTTGGTGACATGGCTGATGTGACCATGACCTACCAAGATCCTAGCAATCCTCAATTCTACTATGAAGGCAAGCCAGCTATCGGTATTGCCATCTCCATGGATGCAGGTGGCAATAATATAGAATTTGGTGAAGCTATCGATAAAAAGCTAGCAGAATTGAAGAAAACTATTCCTGCAGGCCTTGAACTCGATCAAGTATCAAATCAGCCACATATTGTTAAGGAATCCATTGGCGATTTCTCTCAATCTCTATTTGAAGCCATCGCCATCGTATTACTCGTAAGCTTTGCATCTCTTGGCTTGCGTACAGGCGTTGTCGTAGCCCTCACTATTCCAGTCGTTGTGTCTACCACATTCATCTTGATGTATGAAAGCGGCATTTATTTGCATAAGGTTAGCCTTGGTGCTCTTATATTATCGCTAGGCCTTCTCGTAGATGATGCCATTATCGTTGTAGAAATGATGAGCGTTAAGCTCGAAGAAGGTTGGGGTCACTTTAGATCTGCTACATTCGCTTACCAATCAACAGCATTCCCTATGCTATCTGGTACGCTCATTACCTGCGCTGGCTTCTTACCATTAGCACTCGCAGAAGGGATGGTAGCAGAGTTTACAAAATCTCTATCCATCGTTGTATTTATGGCGCTCATCCTATCATGGTTTGCCTCTGTTCTCGTCAGCCCTGTGCTCGGCTATAAAATCATCGAAAACAAGGCTCCAAAACCTGAATCCGAATGGACTAAACGAGACCATATCATGCATAATCTCAGTGTTACATTCTATGATAAATTTGAAAGACTGTTACATTGGGCTTTAGGTCATCATAAGGTAGTATTACTCATCACCTTAGGTGCCTTTGTGTTATCCCTACTTTCACTACCATTGATCAAGCAGGAATTTTTCCCATCATCAACGCGTAATGAAATCATCGTATCCATGCAATTTCCTCAAAGTTCATCCATTGAATACACTGCAAATCAAGCAAAAATCATCGATGAACATTTACAAGGTAACGAACACATTTCAACCTTTACATCCTATATAGGACAAGGTTCTCCGCGTTTCGTTCTCACCTTGGAACCTGAGTTGCAACGGAATAACTTCTTGCAATACGTTATCGTTACAAAATCCTTAGAGGATCGAGATAAACTATATGATGAATTAACTTCTTATTTAAATGAAGAATTCCCTTCAGCCCTCGTAAATGCTCAATTTGTACAAATTGGCCCACCATCTAAATATCCAGTAATGCTCCGCGTAGCAGGTCCTGATCAAAAGGTGGTAAAAGACATTGCGAACCAAGTAAAAAGCAAAATGCAAGGTGACAAGGATTTACAGAATATAGCCTTTGACTGGCCAGATACGGAACCAGTAGCTAACGTTCACATCGATCCTAACAAGGCTCGTCTACTCGGCATCGATAGCTATGCTGTATCCTTACACTTGCAAAGTTTATTATCTGGCACTAAATCTGGGGAATACTATGAAGGTAATCAAACAATTCCTGTTACATTCCGTTTAGGAGATAATGAGCAACATAACTTAAGTGCTCTATCATCCTTACCAATTCAAACAGGCAATGGTTCCTACGTACCGCTTAGCCAAATTGCAACCATCACTATGACGCAAGAGGATGGTATTATTTGGCACCGAAATATGATGCCAACTATCAGCATTCACGCCAATGTAAAAGCTGGTGTTTTAGGCAATGCGAAAACAAAAGAGGTTTATAAATCCTTACAAGACATTCGCGATTCCTTGCCTACAGGCTATACCATTGAACTTGATGGAGCCGCTGAAAAGAGCGTCACAGCTGTACAAAATCTAGTAACACCAATGCCAATTATGCTCTTTGTGATTATGACAATCCTCATGTTCCAATTAAAGCGCATTGCTCTCATGATTATGGCTTTGCTCACAGCTCCTCTTGGATTAATCGGTGTCGTATTAGCTCTCAATATTACGAGAACGCCATTAGGTTTTATGGCTATTCTGGGTATCATCGCCCTATCGGGTATGATCATTCGTAACTCCATTATCTTGTTAGACCAAATTGAAATCCACAAAGCAGAAGGCCAAAAACCACTTGAAGCGATTATCAACTCCGCTACACTTCGTTTCCGCCCGATCATGCTCACCGCTATCGCAGCGATTTTAGGCATGATTCCTCTCATGGGATCTG
>DXZL01000137.1 GCA_019419725.1 Veillonella sp.
TCGTAGCTACTAACAAAATCAGATAGTATAACCCAGAATATGATATCTCATCCGAGAACAAAAATGTTAGCCCCCAAAGAGTTATAAAGAACCATATACTCTTTCTATAAGGAGCGTCAAAAAACAATTTCTTTAGATACATTAAACACTGTCGCATTTACGTTCTCCACAACAATACCTACTCAAATTACTTAGATTGATAAAACACAGCCCGTGTCCCATCATTACTAATCAAAAGTTCTACGAAATGAGGTCTTTTAGTATTTCCATCGTCTACAAATACATATAGTCTATAATTTTTAGTAGAATTATATGTTTCCTTCACAACTCTTTTCGTTTCTTTTCTAGGTGCAAAGCGTAACCACTCTATAAAACTCCGTTGTGGTAAGTTTAGAGGTTCCTCCTCAATACTATCTATGAAGCGGTAACTGTCAGGATGAGATATAAAACGCTTCAATTCTCCACTTTCAAAATCTAGTAACCTATTATCTTTATCAATTTGAGCCATATAGACTGCATGTTGTTTTGCAATTTCCTCATATTGAGCAATTACTTTAGGGTCTCCCTCTAAAACTACATAGCGATAAGGATACGCAGTAGCCCAAGCAACATCTGTTCGTAACATAGATACTTTATAAATTCCTTCCGGAAGCTGTTCAGGAGATGTAAGACCTTCTGGTAATTCGTTATTATTAGGCCATCCTCGTTTCCAATCAGTTGTACTGTACTTAAACTCCTCAAACCGATCGACGCTTGTATTAATATCATACTTAAACCAATCGGCTACGAGCCAAGATATACTAAGGGTTATGACAATAAACAAAGCACAAGCCAATCGGCTATGTGTTTTTTCAGATATGGATTGTTTCTTAAAGCGCCTATATTGAAGTAACACACTCAACACTATGGCTATGCCAAAAACAATGTAAGTAATTGGGGCTATGTTAAATAGCACTACTACAATTACAAACAACACGCATAGCAGAACTATTAGTAGGCCATAAAATCCTTGGAACAAAACTCTCTCCTATTATGACAACACTTAAAATAACTTCAACACTTAAAACATCTTTTTATACAACGCTTCTATATCTTTACGGCTAATTTCAGCAACTGTATTAGCAATATTTCCTGTAGCTACAACGTATACATTATCTACAAGCCATGGAATGTCTTTTTTTGTAAAGCCTAATTCTGTAAGGTTTGTATTAAGGTCTAGGTCATGTACGATCAGGCGTAATGCTTCGCCTAGTTCAGAGCCATCTCCATGGTTGAATATACGAGCCAAGGCATCAAATTTATCAGGGTTCGCACTCCATGTATATTCCACTGCCACAGGTTCAATAATAGCAAGGCCTACGCCATGTGTAATATCCTTAAGACCACTGGCTGGATGTTCCATTCCATGTGCTAGTGTTACACCGGCTGTATTAATAACCATGCCCCCAATGGTGCTTGCTAATGTAACAGCTTCCCAAGCTTTTGTAAGTTGTTTTTCATTGAGTACTGCTGGTTTGCCTTCAGCTGTCGCTTTCACATGTTTATATAGTGGTACAAGGTATTGTGCTAATAAGGTTACAGCATAATGAGCTAATGCATCGGTGAAAGGTTGTGCTGTTTTAGAGGTATAAGCCTCGATGTTGTGGCATAGTGCATCAAAGCCTACAGATGCCAATACATGAGGTGGCATTGTACCCATTACAGCAGGGTCTACAATAGAAACCTTTGGCACAATAGCATTGCAGCGTAAGGATTTCTTATCACCTGTTTCAGGATTAGTAAGAACACCAAAACCGTTACCTTCAGAGCCAGTACCACAAGTCGTTGGAATAACAATAAGAGGCAGCGCATTATCACTAACTTTACGGTTGAAAATATAGTCGTTAATATCGCCTTCATTCACCGCCATAAAGGCAATTCCTTTGGCACAGTCCATGATGGAACCACCGCCGATAGCAATAACCATATCACAGTTTTCGGATTTAGCTAATGCAGCGCCGTCTAAGGCAGTTGTGGTCAATGGATTGGCATCTACTTGATCAAACAATACATGACCGATATGAGCTGCATCAAGCTTTGCTACCACCCGGTCATATAAACCAGATTTTTTGGCACTAGTACGACCAGTTACAATAAGTGCTTTCTTGCCGTACGGTGCAGCAAAATTGGCAATATTATCTACTTTATTCCAACCAAATTGGATATTTACAGGTAAAAAATAAGAGAATTCCATGTGATAACCTCTTTTCTTTGAAAACTAGTTCTTAGTGTAATTGTAATGTATATTTGAGGGTATGTAAAACCTCATAGGGCTTTCACCAGAAAACAGGTATACTAATAATAAGAGGGGGGTATTTATATTTATAGAGGGAGAGACATCTATGAAATTTGCCATTAAACATTTATGGTCTTCGCTGCGGGACCTAGCAATGCAGTCGCCTATATTACTGGCATTGATTGCCGTATTTTCATGTACACCATTGTATATTGAACAAGATTGGTTTTCCGAAATCGATCTTAAGCTATACTCACTGTATTTCTTTATCGTCATATTACAAAGCTATATAACAAGGGCTCGAAAGTTTTCCATCCTATACACTTTGGTAAGTATCGGAATCAGCGTCGGCCTTTATATGATTCACGAAACCTATGGCTATGTGCGGGGCATTGAGCTAGCCACGGAAAATATATCGTACCTATGGCTGTACTCCATGATTGCCTTATATTTCACATCGCCCGGTGAACACTACATCGGCGAAATCATCAACCGCATCAAGCGAATTGGTATCACCCTTGTTACGTCTACGCTATACAACATTGTTATCATTATGAGTTTATGGTTCTTCTTCATCATCGTGGACCAACCATTCAACTTTGAAGAAACCATTTTTAAAGTGCTCGCATCCATTAATATATTCATTTGTCTATCTATGGTATGTTCTTACAAAGAGGATCCAGCAGGCCCTCCCGCACCGAACTCATTCTTTACCGTCGTATTCGGCATCATCTTGCCAAAGGCATCCATCATTACAGGCATTCTAGCTAATATCTATTTAGTCTTGATCCTGTTGGGACTTCGCGATGACACCCGCTTCTTCTACACGTACTATCCGTATGTAGCCATTTTCTACTTATTCTATTTAGCTAGTTTTAGATCTAGTGAAAGTAGCAAAACGCAGCAAATACTGTGCTTCCTATTCATTACGCTCACTACATTGTGCTTAGCCCTTATCGGTAAGCGTGTGATTAATGAACCAATTCTCTGGCTCAATACGATTTACGTAAGTGCATTCAATCTAATTTTCTTAGTACATAATGTATATTCTCTTGTGAAAGGATTAAAACCTTCTGTCCACACCACAGTTATGGCTCTTGCCTTAGGTGCGGTTCTCTTGACGCCATGCATAGGCTATACAACGTATCGTGAATTTGTTACGTATACTAAAGTTGATGGCGAATGGCATGCAAGACTACCAATAGCTGCTACCTTTGACCCTAACTTCACGGACTATGGCACACCATATGTACCTGTAGATGATTTAAAACTACCAGATACAACCCCAGTGAACGGCAGACGCGTTGAGTATATCAATTTTGATGCTTTGTCTGCACCAAAGGTTATCTCTATTGCAGGCTACGATAAATACATTGAAAACATCGAGTTAATTGTATACGAACAAGACCTTAAGGAATACCAAGTAGAATCGGCTAACTTCGACTCTATTTCCTTCAAATTCCTTAACCATGGCCTTGATCTAGAAGTATCTTTACCAAATGGAGTAACAGAGGTGCATCATATTTATGATAAGTTCCTTACAGTCGATAAAACAGCTATTGATCCTGTCATTATAGAAGGCACTGGATACAAGCTATTGATTACATCGTACTTCATAAACCAATTCGATACACGTAAACTTAAATTTAATGTGCTGTATAATTAAATTGAAAGTATGATAAATACAATATAGACTTAGTACCCTATTGTAATATTACAAGGGGCTGTAACAAAACAGCCCCTTAATACTAGAAAAGCTGTTAGTTGATTTTA
>DXZL01000138.1 GCA_019419725.1 Veillonella sp.
CCACTAGGGATTAATAGTCTTTGTAAAATTAAGCTTCTACAGGGTATACGCTAACTTTACGGTTGTAACGACCAGCACGTTCGAATGCTACTTTACCAGGCACAAGTGCGAATAAAGTGTCATCTTTACCGATACCTACGTTAGTACCAGGGTGGAAGTGAGTACCACGTTGACGAACGATGATGTTACCGCTCTTTACGATGGAACCATCATGGCATTTAACACCAAGACGTTTAGATTCACTGTCACGACCATTACGAGTACTGGACACACCTTTTTTATGTGCGAACAATTGCAAATCAAAAGTAAACATTAAGTTCACCTCCTATATTTCGTGTATTTGGACAAACTCTGGATATTGACGGCTAATTTCCTCTAGACCGAGAAGCATAGTCCCCAGAATATCCTGTCCACTCTGGTTAATCGTACCAGAGAGAACCATATCACATCGACCTTCGCTATTCGTATATTCCCCTTCTTGTTGAGCAATCTGGGTAAGTCCTAACATTGCCGTTGCCGTTAAAGCAGACACTGCAGCACATACGATATCGAAGCCATGCTCATCATATCCTGCATGACCGGATAGGTGACAACCAATGACTTGACCATCACTATTCCGCTGGATTTCAATAGAAACCATAATTAAGCTTGGATAGATTCAATACGAACTTTTGTGAACGGTTGACGATGGCCTTGACGACGACGGTAGTTGGATTTAGCTTTGTATTTGAATACTAAGATTTTTTTACCTTTACCATGCTCAAGAACTGTACCTGTAACTTTTGCACCGTTTACAAGAGGAGCGCCAACTTTAACGTCGCCGTCATTCACTACAGTCAAAACTTCTTCGAATGTAACGGACTCGTTAGCAGCTGCTTCCAATTTTTCGATAGTAATTACATCGCCTTCAGCAACGCGATATTGTTTACCACCAGTTTTAATAATTGCGTACATGAGAACACCTCCTTGTTATCGAACTCGCTGAATTCGGTATCCCGACCCGAACTTCGGTCGGGCGTTTAAACCTGCTTCACGCGGATTGCAAAGTTCAGTAAACCGAACTAATACTGATATAGTATATCGTATTTACCTATCTATGTCAAACAAAATTCAACATACATAGCTCAGTTTATGATACTTTCATATATATACAAACCTCTAAAATTCTCCAATAATACCGAGGTGTTGTAAAAGTATTTTTGTACCGATGAGAATCAATACACCCCCACCTAGTATGTCTGCATATTTTCCCACGAACTGGCCCATAAATTTGCCTAGGTACACACCAATAAGAGAAATACCAAAGGTAATTACCCCTATCATAGTAGAGGCTTCCCATACATTAATAGGTAGAAAAGCAAAGGTTAAACCAACCGCCATCGCATCAAGGCTAGTTGCCACAGATAGCATAATCATTTCCCAAGCACCTAAAAACTGTTTATCATCATCTTCATCGTCATCACTAAGGCCTTCTCGTATCATAGCAACACCTAAATAGCCGAGAAGTCCAAAGATAATCCAATGATCCCATTCAGATATGACATCGATAAACTGGCGACCAATAAGCCAGCCCATAACAGGCATGAGAAACTGGAATAACCCAAATAAGAATGCCAATGTAACCTTTCGGCCATTTTCACCTACCGGCATTGATAAACCTTTACCAATCGATACACCAAAGGCATCCATAGCAAGACCAATACTAATTAATATAATTTCAAATACAGACACGAAACTCACCTATAAAAACTACTTACTTATTCTGCTACTGCCATCAAAGAATATCCTTCTCGGCTAATTTGTGGATTCACTACAATCGAAATCTTACGCCCTATAGAATCACCTAACTCCTCAAGAACAGCCTTAGTTAAGTATTGGGCTACCTCTGGATGTACTTCGATTTCTAGATTAGATTTAATGCGACCTGATTTAAACAGCTCACGTATACGACGGATAATTTGCATATATACAGTTCTGCCTGACAACATGTATCCAGTGCCCCCACATTGAGGACATGTATCAAACATCAAAGTTTGCAAACCTTGACGGGCACGCTTTCTTGTCATCTCCACAAGACCAAGCGAACTAATACCACATACTACAGTTTTCATCTTATCTAACTTGGCTTGTGCGCTCAACAATTTTAACAACTCTTGTTGATGGGACTTATCCTTCATATCAATAAAATCAACCACGATAATACCACCAATATCACGCAATCGCAATTGTCGACAGATTTCCTTTGCTGCCTCTTTATTGACTGTAAAAGCCAGATCTTCTAACTTATTAGACTTACCTGTGTAATGAGCCGAGTTTACATCAAATACGGTGAGAGCCTCCGTATGATCAATACGGATAGAGCCACCGGAAGGTAGATTGATATCACGAGAGATAAGATCTTCTAATTGTGGTTCAATATGATTAGCTTTAAAGATAGGTGTGCTACCACGGTGACGTGTCACTTTAATTTGCTGTGATGTAGGCCCATGACCTAAGAGATCCAGCAATCGAGACTCGCCCATATCAGAATCTACAATAATCTCTCCTACATTGCGATGCGCATAATCTCGTACAAGGCGGAACCAAAAATCCGCATCACTATAGAGATCAGTACCACTCTTAGCCACCTTAAATCGTTTTAACACATGTTGCCATGTACGCCATAGATATTCCATATCACGACCGATTTCATCAGCACTAGCCTTAGCGGCTGCGGTACGAATAATAAATCCACAGCCTTCCTGTACATAAGGCGCTGCTAATTCTTGTAATTTAGCACGTACTGCTTCATCAGTAATTTTCTTAGAAATATGCATGCCTTCAGAATATGGTAAAAGCACCATAAAGCGTCCTGCCAAACTCACATCAGCTGTAACGCGAGCGCCTTTACCAAGCATTTCCTCTTTTACCACTTGTACGAGAATTTGTTGCCCTACAGATAGGCGTGGCAAGATTTTCTGTTCTTTCCCCTGTTGAAGGTTCAAATACGCATTTTGAGAGCCCCCTATATCAACAAAGGCCGCTTGCATACCGTTTAATACGTTCTTAACAGTACCTTTGTACATATGATTTGCCATATGAGACTCATCAGTACGCTCTAAGACAAAGTCTACTAACTGCCCTTCTTCGTCGATAACAGCCATGCGGATTTCTTCTCGCATAACATTGACCAAAATTTTATGCATCCTATCCCTCCCTTCGTTCAATTTAAAATATATAGATCTTTTAAAACACTAAAGCGTATATAAACCGCTTAAGATTTATGTAAAGATATTAGTAATTAAGATGTATATAACGAGTATTAGTAGTTAATTTCCAAAGGAGTGTAACGACTTTCTTCATTTTCCACCATAATCGCTTTACGGTGAATTTCATAGCCACTTGTAATCGGCCAGTTATATTGGTCTTTACCAAGGTTCCATACCTCACTAGGTTTAATAGTACCTTGCGGATAGATGCCGATGCCCATAGTAAGGGTTACCATACCGTCCTTAACAGATGCTACGATAGGTTCTTTTACAAATTCTTTCACATCAATAGTGCGAGTTTTCTTAGGCGTTACCTTTTCATAAGAAATCTCCGTAGCTTCATTGAAAGATTTGAGCAAAGCATCCCAATCCGCATGTTCATCCGTTACAGGACCTGTTACTTCGTAAATAGCAAAATTACAGATAGCCATCATCTTTTTAACCTTTTCAGGCATTTCCTTGCCACCTAGCACCTCAAGACCTGGCGGTGCTACGCGGTTCAAACGCTCCATAATGGACTCTAAAGAGTCCTCTTCTAGCACATCCATATCGATATATTCAGCCGCCGCTGTTACACCTAGAGCAAGTGCGGAGGAGAAGCTAATTTTCATATGTGGATTAAAGCCTTCAGAATAAGCCATTTTAATTCCGGCGCGGCGAATCATACGTTCTACTGCTTGTGCATAATCAAGGTGCGACAAGAATCGCAATTTTTCGCCTTTATTTAAGGCCAAACGTAACTTTTTCAACTCTGCCACCCTCCTTATAGTCAATA
>DXZL01000139.1 GCA_019419725.1 Veillonella sp.
CAGCCCTCTGGATTGGATAGACAAACATTGACTCTCTCCTATGCCGTCTGTCGTTCAGAGGGCCCCTTATGCATTGTGGTTCCCTCCCAATCATAAGATTATATACTTGGTATATAATACTCTCTCTCACAATAAGAACGTAACTGCTTTACAGTACGCTAGGTATAGGAGAGCAGGAAAGCCCGTAATACATGTAGACCGCTGCATGTATTACGGGCTTTTTCTATGTCCATTCAATATAAAAATGTACCATATAAGAAAAATCCGTAGCAGAAATTGGAAAAGCGCAGATACAATGTATATCTGCGCTTTTGGTATATGGAGTATTTACTATTAGTAACAATAGTTAGCCTTTTATATGTATTGTCGAGGCACGCGTTCTGAGAAACCACAAAAGATTTCATAAGGAATTGTAGATGCAAGAGCAGCAATCTCGAGTGCAGAGATGCTTTCATGACCTTGAGAACCTAGGAGCACAACCTTGTCACCTGGTTGTACAGTAATCGTATCTGGAACGGCCACCATGAATTGGTCCATACAGATGCGACCCACTACAGGACAACGTGTGCCATGAATGAGGACTGTACCGCGGTTGGATAAGCTACGAGGATATCCATCTGCATAGCCTACAGGAATGGTAGCAATCGTCATTGGTTCAGGTGTTACATAGGTAGAACCATAACCGATACCTTCACCTGCTTCTAGTCGCTGTACATGAACTACTTCGCTATGGAAGGAGAGGACTGGTTTTAATCCTAATCGATTTGGTACATCAAGGGATGGCATAATGCCATACTGAATAATACCAGGACGGGCATCGGTGAACAAGCTATCTTTTACGGATAACAACCCAGCACTATTGGCAAGGGAGAAGCGATAGTCCGCATCAGGTCTAAATGCACGAATTTCATCGACCATTTTATGGAACTTTTGCGCCTGCCCATGAGCGTGGCTTTGATCCGCCGCATCGGCGTTACTCATATGAGAAAAGAAACCGTCTACTTCAAGATTTTCATAGGATTCAACGCGTTTGATAAACTCAACAGCATCTTCAGGCTTGATACCAATACGATGCATTCCTGTATCAACGGCGACTGCAACGCGGATAATCATATCGTGATTTTCTGCTACCTTGTCGAGTGCTTCTAAATCGGTAGATTCGCATACAGCTGGAATGGAATTTGTGTCTGCTACAAGCTCAAAAGATTGTGGCCGTGTGAGACCTAGTAGGTAGATTGGTACCATAATACCTGCATTGCGAAGCGGAACAGATTCTTCAGGAATGGCAACGGCTAAGGATTCATAACCTTCCTCAACGGCAATACGGCCCATCATAACACTGCCGTGGCCATAGCCATTGGCTTTGATAACAGCGGTGGATGTGCTCCATTCCGGTAAACTATCTTTAATTTTGCGCAAATTCTCGCGAACGAGACTTGTATTTATGGTCAAATAGGTAGGTCTCATGGTATTCCTCAATTCTATATAACATTACTTTTATTTTATAACTTTTGGGGAATTACACAATACTTTTGTGAAAGTTTTATACAGAAATATTGGTTTTGTTTTGAATTTCATAGCTTTTCTGCATATATTATATATAATACATGTGAAAGTATGCCCATTGATATGGTACGCTGTAATATTTATAATATGTATTTATATAAAAATGGTATAATTTATATAGAAATATATAGAGATTTTAACATATATTTAGGAGGATCATATGAGCGAACGTGTAGTAGTGGTAAATGCAAGTAAAATGAATTACGACCATGCATTAGATTTTTCTATCTTATCTAATGATGTACAAGTGTATGACAATAGCACTAATGAAGAAGTTATTGAACGTATTCAAGGGGCTAGCGTGGTGGTGACCAAAGAATTGCCAGTAGGGGCGGATTTACTTTCACAATTCCCTGAATCAGTGAAACTCATTGTAGAAGCTGGTACTGGATATAATAATATTGACCTCAACGCTGCTAAGGAAAGAGGCATCACAGTGTGCAATATTCCAGCGTACAGTACAGAACGTGTAGCACATACTGTAATTATGATGATCCTTAACTTTGCATCTACTATGCAGAAACAAATTGGTATGCTTGCTAAAGGTGATCGCAGCAACTTTACCAAATATTTGCAAGTAAGTCATACAGAAGTAAATGGTAAAACATTAGGTGTTATTGGTGCCGGTCACATTGGTATGGAGGTAATCAAGGTTGCAAAAGCATTAGGTATGAATATCTTGGTTCATACACGCACGCCAAAGGCTGATGGCGATGGTATTCGCTATGTAAGTCTTGCTGAATTACTAGAAAATAGTGATTATATCACATTGCATTGTCCGTTGAATGACCAAACTAAGTACATAATTAATAAAGAAACTATCGGTAAAATGAAATCTAGTGCAGTCATTGTGAATACTGGTCGTGGTCCACTCATTAATGAAGCAGACCTTTGTGAAGCATTAGCGGCTAAACGCATTGCAGGTGCAGGACTAGATGTACAAGAGGTAGAACCTCCAGCAGAGGATAGCCCTCTATATACATTAGATAATGTGATTATTACACCTCATATGGGTTGGAAAGGCCTTGAAACACGTCAGCGCTTGGTAGGTATCATTCGTGACAATGTACAAGCATTTTTCAAAGGTGAACCTATTAATGTAGTATCTAAATAAAATAGATATTAAAACAAACATATTAAATCAAACAATACACTGATAGTATCGAAATTAGTGTACGAATTATAGAAACTAAATAGTCTATAAATACAATGAGAGCCGTCCCCGGTTGTGTGGGGGCGGCTCTATTGTTTAGGGCTATCATAGATCAAGTCTTGGTATATATGTGTATATATATCAAGGGAGGTAGTTATCCTCAAACTTGATTATGATTAATGTTGTGTTTTGATGGGACTCCACCAATAGCGTCGATAGGCCTTGATGCCTTCCACCACGGTTCTTGTCGCTTTAGCTGCAATATCTTTTGTTGCAGCTGGTATGCCCTCTAGGCGATAGGTAATTCCTAACTCCTTATATTTAGCAGTACCCATAACGTGATATGGTAAGCAATCAACGGCTTGTAAGTTTTTCAGAGATCCTAGGAAAAAGCCTAGACGATAGTGATGATCTGGATTATCTGTAATCGTAGGAACTACAACGTGACGAACCCAAATGGGAACCTCTATGTCTGCTGTCAATCGAGCAAAGCCGAGAATAGGCTCTAACGATTTTCCTGTTAACCACAGATGTTTATCAGGATCGATTTCTTTAAGGTCTAGGATGACGAGACTAGTGACACTGAGTAGCTTACGGTAGGCCACCTCTTGGTGGGGATCAAAACAAATTCCACTTGTATCTAAACAGGTATGGACGTTTCTTTCACGGAAATATGTGAAAAGCTCAGTAACAAAGTCGATTTGCATTAGAGCTTCCCCACCTGTGACGGTGATACCACCATTAGTATAAAATTGGCGGTTACGTTCGTACTGGTCCCACAATTCCTTTACGGTCATGAATTTAGCATTATCGCTAGTTTCATCCCATGTATCAGGATTATGGCAATAAGCACAGCGCATGGGGCATCCTTGAAGAAATACCACCATGCGCATGCCTGGACCATCAACCGTACCCATCGTTTCAACCGAATGAATACGTCCTGTCATAGGAAACCTCGATTAGATTTGTTGATGGAATGTACGGGAAATAACTTCGTCCTGTTGTTGTTTTGTCAATTTGCTGAAGTGCACTGCGTAACCAGATACACGAACAGTTAATTGAGGGTACAACTCAGGATGTTTTTGAGCGTCTAACAATGTTTCACGAGTGAACACGTTAACGTTCAAATGATGACCGCCTTTTTGGGAGTAGCCATCCAATAACTCTACCAAGTTATCAACTTGTTGTTGGTTGCTCATGGGTATTGCCTCCTTTCAACCAAGACTAACACTCGTATCGGTGCCGGTGAAAGCAGTCCGATA
>DXZL01000014.1 GCA_019419725.1 Veillonella sp.
AAAGGCTATTAGGCAATAATAACGCAAAAGAAATTAAAAAAATGCGTGCTATTGCTGATCATATTAATGAAATTGAACCGAATTATGTTAAATTAAGTGATGCTAACTTAGTAGCAAAAACCGATGAGTTTAAACGTCGTTTGCAAAAAGGGGAAACGTTAGACGACATTTTGCCAGAAGCATTTGCTGTAGTTCGCGAAGCATCTAAACGTGTGTTAGGCATGCGTCATTTTGATGTGCAGTTGATCGGTGGTATTTGCCTTCATAGAGGTAATATCGCAGAAATGCGTACTGGCGAAGGTAAAACATTAGTTGCTACATTGCCAGTATATCTAAATGCATTGACAGGTAACGGCGTACATGTTGTTACAGTAAATGATTATTTGGCTACTCGCGATAGTGAACAAATGGGTCGTTTATATAACTTCTTAGGCCTTTCTACAGGTCTTATTGTGGCTAATCTCGATTATAACCAACGTAAAGAAGCATATGCATGTGATATTACATATGGTACAAATAATGAGTTTGGTTTTGACTATTTGCGCGATAACATGGTATCTGATGTATCTCAAATGGTACAACGTCCATTGAATTACGCAATTGTCGATGAAGTTGACTCTATTCTTATCGATGAAGCGAGAACTCCATTAATTATTTCTGGTCCTGGTCAACGTTCCACAGATAATTACTACAAGTTAGCTAAAATTGTTCCTCATCTTGTAAAAGATGAAGATTATACAATTGATGAAAAACAAAAGACTATTGCACCTACTGATTCTGGTATCGCAAAAGTCGAAAAAATGCTTGGTGTTGAAAACTTGTATGATGCAGAAAACATCGAGTTAAACCATCTACTTGGTGCATCTTTACGTGCTTATGCTATGATGCATCGCGATACTGATTACGTAGTTAAAGATGGTGAAGTTGTTATCGTCGATGAATTTACAGGTCGTTTGATGTTTGGTCGTCGTTATTCTGATGGCTTACATCAAGCTATCGAAGCTAAAGAAGGCTTGAAGGTTGAACGTGAAAGTCAAACATTGGCTTCTATTACATTCCAAAACTATTTCCGTATGTATAAAAAGCTTGCTGGTATGACTGGTACAGCTAAGACTGAGGAAAAAGAATTCATCGATATTTACGGTTTGGAAGTATTGCCTATTCCTCCAAATAAACCATTAGCCCGTGTAGATTTGCCAGATCAAATCTTTAAAACTAAGGCTGCTAAATATCGTGCCGTAGTACGTAATGCTGTAGAACGACATCAAACTGGTCAACCTATTTTGATTGGTACTACATCTATTACACAATCTGAAGAGCTTTCAGATATGTTATTACGTGCAGGCGTACCACATAAAGTATTGAATGCTAAACATCATGAAAAAGAAGCTGAAATTGTTGCCAATGCTGGTCAAATGGGCATGGTAACAATTGCTACAAACATGGCAGGTCGTGGTACTGATATTACATTAGGTGAAGGTGTACCTGAATTAGGTGGCTTGGCCATCTTAGGTACTGAACGTCATGAAAGTCGCCGTATCGATAATCAGTTGCGTGGTCGTGCTGGTCGTCAAGGTGACCCAGGTTCCTCTCAATTCTTCTTATCTTTAGAAGATGATTTGATGCGTATCTTTGGTGCTGACAATATTACAGGCATTATGGATAAACTTGGCATGGAAGAGGATGAACCTATTGAGCATTCTTTGATTACTAAATCTATTGAACGTGCTCAAAAGAAAGTAGAAGATCATAACTATAATATTCGTAAATATGTACTCGAGTATGATGATGTTATGAATCAACAACGTGAAGTATTATACGAACAACGTCGTCGTATTTTACGTAATGAGTCCTTACGTGACACAATCAATGAAATGATTGATAAACTTGTTACTGAATCTGTAGATGCTTATGCAGATGAGAAATTATATCCAGAAGAATGGGATTACGAAGGTCTCTACAAGCACTTGAGTCAATATTTCTTAACCGAAGATATTATGACTCCTCAAGATATGGAAGAATATAGTCGTCAAGAATTATTAGAACGCTTGCTTGAAATTGCTCATGCTGAGTATCAAGATCGCGTTGATATGCTTGGTGATGCTATGTTTGGCCAACTTGAAAAGGCTATTATGTTGCGCGTTGTTGATAACAAATGGATGGAACATTTGGATAATATGGATATGTTGCGTGAAGGTATCGGCCTTCGTGCATATGGCCAAAAAAATCCATTGGTGGAATATAAATTTGAAGCCTTTGATATGTTCCAAAACATGATTGCTGCTATCCAAGATGAAACAATCATGGCGTTGTACAAAATTCGTGCACAATTGATTCAAGAAATTGAAGAACCAGTTGACCACTTAGAAGGTGCACAACCCCATCATGAAGATGTGTTGGAGCCACAAAACATAGATTAAGATTTGTGAATGGCACGTTGCTCAATGGGATTTCCTTCTGGGCAACGGCCATTTTTCTATTTTATTAAGGTGATAGTTTATCGATGTAATAAGCTAATAAGTTAAAGGTGGTGAACATAAATTGTTAGAAGATTTAAAACCTATTATTTCTAATCTAGAAGAACGTATTTATGGAATGAGGGATTCACTTTAACATCGCTCAGAAAGAAGATCGAATCTTTACACTTGATGTGCAAATGAGCGACCCTACATTTTGGGATGACCCAGACAAGGCTCGTGAGATTTCTCAAGAAGCCACACAATTGAAAAATGCTGTAGAAAGCTATAAACAACTTGTTAGTGATATTGAAGATGCTAATGTAATGCTTGAGATGGCAATAGAGGAAGATGATTGTTCTCTAGAAGGTGAAATCAAGGATTATGTTCAACAAATAGAAGAAACTGTAGAGAAACAAGAAGTTCTTTTATTGCTTAGTGGTGAATATGATGCTAATAATGCGATTTTAACATTCCATGCCGGTGCAGGTGGCACAGAGGCACAAGATTGGTGTTCCATGCTAATTCGCATGTACTTGCGTTGGGCTGAAAAAGCAGGATTCTCTATTGAATTGATGGATGAACAACCAGGTGATGAGGCGGGCACAAAATCTGCTACATTTTTAATTAAAGGTGAAAATGCCTTTGGTTATTTGAAATCTGAAAAAGGTGTACATCGTCTAGTACGTATTTCACCATTTGATGCTGCTGCACGTCGTCATACATCCTTTGCTGCTGTTGATGTAATGCCGGAAATTGATGATACAGTAGAAATTAATATTGATATGAAAGATGTACAAGTAGATACATATAGAGCTAGCGGTGCTGGTGGTCAGCATATTAATAAAACTGATTCTGCTGTACGTATGACGCATAGACCAACAGGTATCGTAGTACAGTGTCAAACTCAACGTTCTCAAATGCAAAATAGGGAACAAGCATTACGATTATTGCGCGCCAAATTATTTGAATTAGAATTAGAAAAACAAGCAGAACTTAAAGAGCAAATTGGTGGTACCTATCAAGCGATTGAATGGGGTAGTCAAATTCGGTCGTATGTATTCCACCCATATAATCTCGTTAAGGATCATCGCACAGGGGTTGAAACAGGGAATGTACAATCCGTTATGGATGGTAATTTAGATCAATTTATGGAAGGTTTCTTGAAAAAAGAAGCGAATTTAACAATTTAGGAGTTCTTATGAAAAAGTTTTTACTATTCCTATTAGTGCTGATTATTGCTTTAGCAGCAGCAACTCAATTTTTATTACCTTCTTATATTAGTTCCCGTATTGAAAAACAGTTAAATGATTCACTAAAACCATCTTCTCAAACAGTAAATGTTGAGTCTCAACCAGGATTTAAATTACTCTATGGTGAAGCTGATCATGTATATGGTTCTTTAGATGATGTAAAACTTGGTAAATTAAACTTTGCAAACTTCAATTATGATGCAACACAAATTCTTGTAAATCCAATTTCATTATTGGCTAGCCAAGAAATTGATGTAGTAAGTGTAGGTAGTTCTAGTATCGAAGGTACTGTGACTAATGAAGATTTGGCTAAATTCTTAAGCACTCAAGCTGGTAGTGAAATTCAAGATGTAAAAGTAAACATCAATAAAGATAACATCAGCTTAACTGGTAATATGAATGTTGGCATGGTATTTAAAGGTTCTGTTAGATTAGATGGCAACTTAGAATTAAAGGATAATACTTTACTATTCGCACCTAAAAAGTTCACCATTAATGGTGCTACTATCCCAGGTTTAACATCTAATGTATTAGAGGCTACAGAAGTTTATAACTTTAATAACTTCCCAATTCCTGTGAAAGCTGAAAGCTTAACTGTTGATAATGGTGAAATTCACATCAAAGTTAAACCTGTACTTAACTAGAAAGGATTTATCGTGAATCATCGGAATACACAAAAAAGTAAGTACTCTTGGATTCTAATACTCTGTATTATCGTGGGACTTGTATCCTCTTTATATTTGGTATTTGAACGCCATCAGATTGAAAAATCTCAAAATCATATTGAAAATATCGTAGATTATGATGCTGTTCTAAGAGCTAATGCCTTTGAAAAGCGTAGTCAACAAGAGGCTTTTGATGCACTTCGTAATGCAGGTGTAACAGCATTTGCCATTTATGATCGTACCTTAGAAAAAGCTAAAGATGCAGGTCAAGTTAAGGTGTTAAGCTCCGAAGAGATGGATGCAGTGCGTATTAATGGGGCATCCGTTAAAAATGGTGCAACCTATGTAGCATTAATTTCAGGTAAAGAAGGCTATTATAAAGAAATTCGCGAAGACTTGTATCATCGTATTGGTAAAGATAAAGTTAAAGAGCTTAATACTAGTATTGGTCCGGTCCTTGAATTATATGGTGCTACCGCTGATAGCTATCTAAAAATGAATCTTGGTATTTCCAAGCTACAAGCTCAAGAAGTTGCTAATCGTGGATTTAATGTTATAGTTCGTCCTACAAACTACAGAAATGTAACATCAGATGACCTCCAATATGTGTTTAAGCGTCTTGAAGGAATTCCACATGTAACAGGCATGATCTTTGCTGGTAAAGAGGCCCTAGGAGCTCCTGATTTAACGGATGAAACATTAGAACTATTACATAAGAATCATATTCCTCTAGTTGGTATTGAAGCCGTTAACCAACTTCAATATGAGCCACAACAAGGTTTCTTGGAAATGGCTGCTAAAGATAATTATAGTGTGGGCCGTGTATATACAATTGCTAAGGATGAATTAAAGAAAATCACTCCAGAAGAAGCAGCTCAACGATTCTATATTAGTGATATTGAACGTAATATTCGTTTTAACTTATTCCCTATGTATGAAACAGGTGTAAACAATGAAACAGTATTACAAACAACTATTAACTATATTGGGATGACCACTGAAAAATTATCTACTAAAGGTTATGAATTCGGTCCTGCTGATATTTATCCTCCTTATACGCCAAATCCTTTATTAGTAGTCATCACAATGATTGGTGCTATTGCGCTATTCGTTTATGTTGCTCAAATGTTAGTTCCAATGCGTAAACATACACAATTGGTAGCATTCTTTGGCATTTCCCTTGTATCTGTAGTATTATTCATCATTACAAGTGGTACATTGATTACTCAAATCTGGGCTTTATCTAGTGCTATTATGGCTCCTGTAGGTGCCATGATTCGCTTGATGGAGGAATGGCGTCGTTATGATGGAGCTCGTCCATTAGGTGCTATTAAATCTACCGTATTAGCAGTGCTTTATCTCGTAATTGCTGCATTATTTGCGGCTATTGGCGGTATGTATATTGCATCTTTATTAGGAAATACGAAATTCTTTATGGAATTTGCTATCTTTAGAGGTGTTAAGTTAACATTTGTACTTCCAATTGTATTGGTGATCATCGCGTACTTACAACGTTTCCCTTTGTGGAAAGGTCGTATGATTAACTCTAAAGAAGAAGCAAAGAAATTTGTAGTTGAATTCTTAACAATGGATGTTAAATTTTACGTATTCTTTGTAATGGCTGCTCTTGGTGGCGTGGCATGGGTATTTGTTGGCCGCAGTGGTCATACAGCAGGTGTTCCTGTACCAGGATTTGAACTTATGCTTCGTCGTTTCCTTGAAAATACATTGTATGCAAGACCTAGAGAAAAAGAGTTCATTATTGGTCACCCAGCATTAATGTTGGCTACGTTTGCATTCTTACGTAAATGGCCTACAGTAATCCATTTCTTATTAACTATTGCAGGTGTTATCGGCATAGCTTCAATGGTTGAAACATTCTGTCATATTAGAACTCCTGTATTCATGTCTATTATGCGTGGATATGATGGTTTATTAATTGGTGCTCTCTTAGGTTTGCTTCTTATCATTGCTGTACGTTTCATGATGTATGTAACACAATGGTTCCAAGCGCGGGAGGTTGACCATGAGTAGTATTGTTATCTCTGGTTATTATGGTTTTGGTAATGCTGGCGATGAAGCAATGCTTTGTGCCATTATCGATGCCATTCGCAAAGAGGAAGCAGATGCGCATATTACGGTTATTTCTGGTAATCCTACAGAGACAAGCAAAAAACATAACATTCATGCAGTGGGGACATTTTCCGCATTTGGTATTTTAAAGGCAATTGCCAATTCTGATTTAGTGATCAGTGGTGGAGGCAGTCTTTTACAAGATGCTACAAGTATTCGTAATACATATTACTATTTAAGTATTATGGCTTTAGCTAAATTGATGGGAAAAAAGGTAATGCTTTACTCTCAAGGTATTGGGCCTTTAAATCGTCCCTCTACACGAAGAGCTGTTAGCTTTATATTGCGATTTGTGGATACCATTACAGTTCGTGATTCTATTTCAAAATCTGAATTAGAGTCCTTAGGAATTGAAGATGTAGAGGTTACAGCTGATGCTGTTTTGGCTATGCAACCGGCAGATTTGTCTATTGGTAAACGTATTTTAGAAGGCTATACATCTAAACTACCTAAATCTATAGAGAATCCAAAACGAATTGGTGTTGCTGTTCGTAGTTGGAAAGATGATACAGAATATCGTGAATCATTAGCCAATGTGTTGAGCCGATTACAAGAGCAAGATGAGGTAGAAATTATTTTTATTCCTATGTCTCATCCAGAGGATACAAAAGAAGCTAAAATTATCGCTAGTTATATGCCAAAGGGGGCTATTGTTCTTGAAGGCCCATTCTCTACAGAGGAACAAGTATCTTTATCGGGGAATGTGGATCTAATGATTGGTATACGTCTTCATGCTCTAGTATTTAGCTCTTTAATGGGGAAACCTGTTATTGGTATTTCCTACGATCCTAAAATTACAAGCTTCTTACATATGATCGGTCAGGAACCAATAGGAACAATGACACATCTTAGAGAAGAGGCGCTATATCAGCGATGTCATAAGCTCTTAAATTCCAGAGAAGAGTATCAATCCTCTTATGATTGTATTGAAGCATTGCGTTTAAACTCTCAACGCAATGCAGAAATCGCTATTTCATTACTTAAAGATTATTAATATATTGGATCCAATCCAGAAAGTGAGGTCTCTATGGCTACATTAACACAAGATGTTAAACAACTAGTTCAAGAGAAGGCAAAAGCTATTCGCGTTAGTATTGTTCAGTCTGTAACGGCAGCAAAATCCGGTCACCCAGGTGGTTCTTTATCTATCGCTGATGTGATGGCCTTGTTGTACTATGTAGAAATGAATGTAGATCCAGCAAATCCAAAAGCTCCAAATAGAGATCGTTTTGTCCTTTCTAAAGGTCATGCAGCTCCTGCTTTATATGCTACATTGGCTGAAAAAGGTTATTTCCCTAAAGAAGAACTTTTGAATTTACGTAAAATTGACCATATGTTACAAGGCCATCCTGATATGAAACATACTCCTGGCGTAGATATGTCTACAGGTTCCTTAGGCCAAGGCATTTCTGCCGCATGTGGTATGGCATTGGCAGGCAAAATTGACAATGCTGATTATCGCGTTTACTCCATTTTAGGTGATGGCGAGCTTGAAGAAGGTCAAGTATGGGAAGCAGCAATGTTTGCTGGTCATTATAAACTCAATAATTTGACTGCTTTTGTTGATTTTAATGGCCTTCAAATCGATGGTGATATTACTAAAGTACTTTCTCCATTGCCAATTCCTGAGAAATTTAAAGCTTTCAATTGGAATGTTATTGAAGTCAATGGTCATGATCTTGATGAACTTCATAATGCCATTGAATCTGCAAAAGCTTTCACAGAAGGCCCAACATGCATTGTAATGCATACTGTAAAAGGTAAGGGCGTTGAAGAAATGGAAGGACAAGCAGGTTGGCATGGTAAAGCGCCAAGCGCAGAGCAAGGTGAAGCCTTTGTTAATGAAATTATGGGGGTAAAATAATGGGTAAAGCAACACGTGAAGCATATGGTAATGCGTTAGCTCGCATTGGTAAAGAAAATACAAATATTATTGTTTTAGATGCAGATTTGTCTAAATCTACTAAAACTGACACATTTAAAAATGTTTGCCCTGATCGCTTCTTTAACGTAGGCATTGCAGAACAAAACTTGATTTCTGTTGGTGCCGGACTTGCAGCAGCAGGCAAAATTCCATTTGTTTCTTCCTTTGCTATGTTTGCAACAGGTCGTGCATTTGAACAAATTCGGAATGCTGTATGTTATCCAAAATTGAATGTAAAAGTATGTGCTACTCATGCTGGTATTACTGTAGGTGAAGATGGTGCTACACATCAAAGCTTGGAAGATATTTCTTGTATGCGTACTTTACCTAATATGACTGTAGTAGTACCTGCAGATGAACGTGAAACAGAAGCAGTAGTTGAATGGGCTGCATCTTATGAAGGTCCTGTATATGTTCGTTTAGGCCGTGCTGGTGTAGATGATGTAACAGCTGAAGGTTACACTTTTGTACCGGGTAAATCTACTACTTTAGTTGAAGGTTCTGATGTAACAATTATCGCTTGTGGTGCTTTAGTTGGTCCTGCTGTTGAGGCGGCAAAAACCTTAGCTGAATCTAATGTATCTGCTCGCGTTATTAATATGGCATCTATCAAACCAATTGATGCAGATGCAATCGTAAAGGCAGCTACTGAAACAGGTGCTATTGTTACAGCTGAAGAACATAATATCATTGGTGGCCTAGGCTCTGCTGTGTCTGAAGTTGTTGTTGCTAATAAGCCAGTACCTATGGAATTCGTTGGTGTTCGAGATACATTTGGGGAGAGTGGTACACCAAAAGAATTAATGGCTAAATATGGCTTAACAGCAAAAGACATTGTAGAAGCAGTAAAACGTGTAATCACTCGTAAATAATCAAAGGGGATCCCATGATTGAATTTAAGAATGTTAGTAAAGTCTATGATAATGGTTCTGTTGCATTAGACGATGTGTGTTTAACTATAAATGACGGAGAATTTGTCCTCATTTGTGGTCACAGCGGTGCAGGGAAATCAACTCTATTTAAATTATTAACTCATGAAGTAGTACCTGATGCTGGTACTGTTATAGTTGATGATTTTGATGTTACGCGTATGAAGCGTAGTAAAATTCCAAAATTACGTAGAAAACTTGGTGTTGTATTCCAAGATTTCCGGTTATTACCGAATAAAACGGTATCAGAGAATATTGCTTTTGCACTTGAAGTAATTGAAGAGAAACCAAAGGTAATTAAAGAAAAGGTAAGTCATGTACTAGAGCTTGTTGGGTTAACTGACAAGGCAAATGATTTACCAGAGGATCTATCTGGTGGTGAACAACAACGTGTTGCTATTGCCCGCGCCATTGTAAATCGACCTTCTGTGCTCATTGCTGATGAACCGACTGGTAATCTAGATCCTGATACAAGTAAAGGTATTGTAGATTTGTTTAAGCATATCAATAATTTTGGTACAACTGTTATTATGGTTACCCATAATATGGATCTTGTTTCGTATTTAAATAAACGTGTTATTCGTCTTAAAGATGGTCGCGTTCAAAGTGATAATATGAGAGGTGCTGAAATTAATGAAGCCTAGAACATTGAAATACTTTTTTAAAGAAGCCCTCAAATCTATGAAGCGTAACGGTCTTATGACGTTAGCATCTATTTCTACAGTGGCTTTATCTCTATTTATGCTTGGTGTATTCCTTTGCGGTGTTATCAATTTGAATAACATGGCATCTAGCTTAGAAAACCAAGTTCAATTGAGCATTTACTTAAAAGATGGTTTAACAACTGATCAAATTATGGCGGTAGGTAAGCAAATTAAAGCTATACCAAATCTTAAGCATTTGGAGTTTGTTAATAAAGAGCAAGCTATGAAGGAATTCAAAGCTCGCCTTGGTGATCAACAACAATTAGTAAATGCCTTAGGTGATGTAAATCCATTGCCAAATTCTTACGTATTAACCTTTGATAATCCTAGTGATGTTAAGGCTACAGCTAAATTAGCTACCACATTCCAAGGTGTTGAAAGTACACATTATGGTCAAGATATTGTGGAAGAACTCTTCCGTATAACTCAAGTTATCAGAATTGGTGGTATCGTATTAATTGCATTCTTAGCAGCAGCTACATTATTCATCATTTCTAATACAATTCGTTTGACTGTGTTCGCTCGTCGTAAAGAAATTGCCATTATGAAATATGTAGGTGCAACAAATGGCTTTATCCGTTGGCCATTCTTGATAGAAGGCATGTTATTAGGTCTAGTTGGAGCTATTATTGCCGTTCTTTGTGTAGGTGAATTCTACCATTTTATTACTATGGAAGTTTCTGAGTCTTTAGCATTCTTCCCATTAGTACCAATGTTCCCATTCTTCTATGATGTGGCTATCTATATTTTAGTTGGCGGTATTATAGTAGGTGCTATTGGTAGTACAATTTCTTTAAAACAATACATGAAGGTGTAATGTTTATGAAATACAACACAATCAAATCCCGTCTGGTGGCAACAATTTTAACAGGTATAGTAGTACTGGGAACACCACTATACATTGTTGCGGAAGATGAGGATTTAACGAATCAATTAGATTCAATTCAACAACAAGTTAATCAACAAAACTCTATTAAAGCTGATGCTGAAACTGTCATTGTAAGTGTATCTGAACAGTTGCGTCAAATTGAAGAGCAATTGCGTCAAGCTCAACAACAGTTAGAGTCTATTCAACAACAACGTGTAGCCGTTGAAAATGATATTACTGTTAATGAAAAGTTACTAGCAGAAGCACAAAAACGTTTAGAAGGACGGGAGTCCGTATTTTATAAGCGTGTACGTGATATTTATATCAATGGTCGTCTAAGTTATTTAGATGTTGTTATTGGTTCTAAAGACTTTAGTGATTTTGCAAATCGACTAGAGATTTTAAAACGCATTATTGATGCTGACATTAAATTAATCGATGAAATCAAAAAAGAACGTGCTGAAATTGCTGCACGTAAACAAGCTCTTGAGCAATCTCGAGCTAAATTAGTGGAGCTTGAAAAGGCGGCAGTAGCTAAACAAGCTGAAATTGAACAAAAGAAGAAAGAACGGGAAGTCGTTCTTCAAAAAGCACAAAATGATCGTGCCACTGCAATGCAAGCTGTGGAAGAACTCAATGCTTCTTCCGCTCAAATTACTGCACTATTAAAAGCACGTCAAGCGGAACGTGCAGCGGCTCGCGCTGCTGCAGAAGCGGCGGCTGCAGCAGCAGCTCAACAGTCTGCACCAAGTTACTCTTGGGTGCAAGGTTCTGGTCAACTGGGTTGGCCTGTAAGTGGTGAAATTACTTCACCATATGGTTATCGTACACATCCAATTTGGGGAACAACAATTTACCATTCTGGTATAGATATTGGTGTTGATGAAGGTACACCTGTTCATGCTGCTGATGGTGGTACTGTTGTTTGGTCTGGTTGGATGGGCGGCTATGGTTATGCCGTAGTTATCGACCATGGTAATGGCATGTCTACCCTTTATGGCCATAATTCTGAGCTTGCTGTCTCTGAAGGACAAGATGTATCTAAAGGTCAAGTTATAGCCTATGCTGGTAGCACTGGTAATAGTACTGGGCCACACGTACATTTTGAAGTTCGTATAAGTGGGGATCCTGTGGATCCTATGGGATATTTATAATATGAAATTTGATACACGTACGGTGTTATGGAGCCTATTGAAATATATAGGCTCTGGCATCGTTATTATGTGGCTCATGTTTTGGTATCTATCTGGTTCATTCTGGGGGTTACCAAGACTATTTGTAGCCTACTATGCTGCGAGTCAAGTCTTTATGACACCTATGTCTAAAGCTACACTTTATGATGGTATGTTAAAAGGTTTGATTGGCTCTTTGGGAGAGCCTCATAGTATTTATTTAGATGCTGATGAATTTAAGTCCATGAAAATGCAAACATCTGGTACTTATGCTGGTGTAGGCATGGTTCTTGGGCATGATGATAAAGGTTTATATGCAGTTAGTATTATGGAAGATCAACCAGCTTTCAAAGCGGGCATTAAACCTGGAGACCATATTATTGCTATCGATGGTCAATCCACAAGTGATATAACTGTAGAAGATGCATCCTCTCGAATTCGCGGTGAGGCGGGTACTGTTGTAGCCCTTGATATAGAGCGCAATGGTGAAACATTGCACTTTGATATCACTCGTGAATCCATTGTGTTACCAACTGTTAAAAGTAAAATGCTCACAAGTACAGTAGGGTACATTCGTATCAGTCAATTCGCTGAAAATACAGCTGATGATTTTGAAACACAGTTTAAAGAATTGCAATTGCAAGGTATGAAGGAACTAGTATTAGATCTCCGAGATAATCCTGGTGGTTTGTTATCTACAACAGAAAAGATTTCTAACTATATTATGCCTCCAGGTACACTAGTAACGGTACAAAATCGAGCTGGTAAAAAAGATGTTTATAAGTCGAATGGCCCAGAAGTAGCTATGCCATTAGTAGTTCTTGTTAATAAAGGATCTGCTAGTGCATCTGAAATTATAGCTGGTGCTATTCAAGACCGTAAACTAGGTACTATTTTAGGTACTAATACATATGGTAAAGGTACAGTTCAAACTATTTACCCTAGCCTTGATAATGAAGGTGTTAAGGTAACTATAGCTAAATACCATACACCAAATGATCGTGTTATTGACGGCATTGGTATTAAACCAGATGTAGAGCTTGATCTACCAAAAGGTGTAAATCCATCTAGTACATTAGATGATATTCAAATTAAAAAGGCATTAGAGTTATTACAGCAATAATGCGTAGGAGTTAAAATATGTTTATAGATAGAGCGCGTGTCTTTGTTAAGGCCGGTGATGGTGGGGACGGCATGTCTAGTTTCCGCCGTGAGAAATACGTGCCAAATGGCGGCCCTAGTGGCGGCGATGGTGGTAAAGGGGCAGACGTTATTTTTAAAGCGGACAAGAATATTAATACTCTTGTAGACTTTAGATATAAACGTCAGTTTAAGGCGCCTGCTGGTGGTAATGGTGAAAGCTCCAATAAGCATGGTCGCGGTTCTGAGCCACTTATTATCCCAGTTCCGTTGGGCACTGTAATTAAAGAAGAAGAAACAGGTAAAATTTTCTGTGACCTCGTTAACGATGGCGATACATTTGTTATTGCTAAAGGTGGTCGTGGGGGCCGTGGTAATGCACGCTTCCAAACAAGTGCTAACCGTGCACCGACATTTGCAGAGAAAGGTGAACCTGGTGAAGAGTTCTGGTTACAACTAGAACTAAAAGTATTAGCTGACGTTGGTTTATTAGGGTACCCATCTGTAGGTAAATCTAGTATTTTACGTAAGGTTTCTAAAGCTCAACCAGAGGTTGCGGCTTATCACTTTACTACATTGACACCTGTACTTGGGGTAGTAACAATCTCTGGGGACCGTAGTTTTGTACTAGCTGATATTCCTGGCCTTATTGAAGGTGCTAGCGAAGGTTTTGGTCTAGGACATAACTTCTTGCGTCACGTAGAACGGACTAACATTTTAATTCACGTCCTTGATGTATCTGGTATGGAAGGACGCGATCCAAAAATTGATTTTGATGCTATTAACGAAGAGCTTCGTAAATATTCTGAAAAATTAGCCAATAAAAAACAAATTGTTGCACTCAATAAGATTGATATGGTCTTTGATGATACAACAATTCCTGATACAAAAAAATATT
The DNA here is from genome assembly GCA_019419725.1 of Veillonella sp. GTDB lineage: Bacteria > Bacillota > Negativicutes > Veillonellales > Veillonellaceae > Veillonella. The sequence continues at coordinate 14,143 of DXZL01000014.1, forward strand.
TTGAAGATAAAGGCTACGAAGTATTCCTTATCAATGCATTGAGTGGCGAAGGTTTACCAGAACTTATGGAACGAGCATACTACTATGTAGAAAACTACGAGCCAGAACCGGAAGCAACTGATGATACAGTAGTATACGAAGCAAAACCAGATGTAGAATTCGTTATCACTCGTGGTGACGATGCTGCATTCTATATTACAGGTAAACGTATTGAACGTTTAGTAGCAATGACAAATTTAAGTGATGATCAATCTCTTCGTAGATTCCAACGCATTTGGCGCTTTATGGAGCTAGATGCTAAATTAAAAGAAAAAGGTTGTAAAGACGGTGATGAAGTTGTGATTGGCGATCAACGCTTTACATTCCAAGAGTAGGAGTAATAATGACAGGAAAACAAAAACGGTATTTACGCTCTTTGGCAGCAACAATGCCACCAGTAGTTCAAATTGGTAAAAATGGTTTAGAAAATAGTGTTATTGATAGTGCTCGCGCAGCCTTAATGGCTCGTGAATTAATCAAGGTGAAATTACACAACAATAGCCCTGAAGATAAGACGATTTTCCAAGAGTTAGCCGATATGTTAGGTGCTGAATTAGTCCAAGTCATTGGTTTTAATGGTGTTTTATATAAAGCTAAAAAAGAACCTAAAATTATTTTACCTAAGTAAATCGTCATATTACTGAATTTTATTATAGTGGGAACGTCATAACCTGTTGACCTAGGAGGTTAATCTATGCGCAGTGCTATCATCGACGCAAAAAGAATAGTAGTTAAAGTAGGCAGTAGTACGTTATGTTATGCTAATGGACATTTAAACTTAGAGCGCATAGAAAGATTAGTACGTCAATTATCAGATTTAGCTAATCAAGGTAAAGAGGTTATCCTTGTTTCTTCTGGTGCAACGGGAGCTGGCCTTGCCCCTCTAGGATTTAAAGAAAAACCTAGAGACCTTGTTTTGAAACAAGCTGCTGCAGCAGTAGGACAAGGTATCCTCATCCATATGTATGAGCGTATGTTTCGTGAATATGGTCGTACAGTAGGTCAAATTCTATTAACAAAAGAAGATAGTACAGGCCGTCATAGTTATCTAAACTTGCGCAATACACTACATACGTTATTGCAACTCAATGTTATTCCTATTATCAATGAAAATGACGTAGTTGCTATTGAGGAATTTAAAATTGGTGATAATGATACTTTATCTGCTACTGTGGCAGGCATTGTAGATGCTGATTTGCTTATCATCTTATCCGATATTGAAGGATTATATACAGCTAATCCAGCAACTCATCCTAATGCAACATTGATAGAAGTCGTTTCTGAAATTACTGATGAAACCTATGCTATTGCAGGTGGAGCTGGATCTAATATGGGTACAGGTGGCATGTATACTAAGATAAAAGCAGCCCATATGGCTACAAACTCTGGTGTACCTATGGTAATTACATCCGGTGAAGTAGAGGATTCTGTGCGACGCGTATGTAAGGGTGAAAATATTGGTACCCTCTTTGAAGCACATGATGCTGGCTTATCAGGAAAACATCACTGGCTTGCCTTTGGTAAACGATTAAAAGGGTCAATCACTATTGATGATGGTTGCGCTCGTGCTGTATTAGATAAAGGTGCTAGTATTTTACCAGCTGGTATTATTGATGTAGATGGGGCATTTGGGCCTGGTGATACAATCTCTATTTACCATGATGGTAAAGAAATCGGTCGAGGTCTTATTAACTATGGCATCGAAGATATGAAGGCCATTAAAGGTCATAATACAAATGATATAGCTCAAATTTTAGGAATTAATACAACCTATGATGAAGCAATACATCGTAATAATCTAGTTTTATTACATTGAGGATATCCTATGAACCAGTATGAAGAAATTTGTAAAGATATGGGTCAAAGAGCTAAAGCGGCATCCTTTGAATTAGCTCAAATTGATCAAGGTACATTAGATTCTGCATTATTAGCAATCGCTGATGCTGTAGAAGCACAAGCCGATGAAATTATGGCTGCTAATCAGTTAGACTTAGATAAATCTGGTGATTATAATGTGCCTCAAACCATGATAGATCGACTAACATTGACACCTAGCCGTATTTCTCAAATGGCAGAAGGTGTTCGTCAAGTAGCTGCTCTTGAAAGTCCAGTAGGTTCGGTTATAGAAACAATTACACGGCCTAACGGTTTGACTATTGAAAAAAGAGCGGTACCTTTTGGTGTTATTGGCATTATTTTTGAGGCTCGTCCAAATGTAACAATTGATGCTGGTGTGCTTTGTTTAAAAACATCGAATGCTACGATACTGCGAGGTGGTAAGGAGGCATTCCATACCAACCAAATTATCGTGACTATTATGCGTAATACCTTAGAATCTTTAGGTATTACGCCAGATGCTATTCAACTTGTGGAAGTTCTTGATCGGGATATGGTTGGTGTATTATTGCACCAACGTGAATATATTGATGTCATCATTCCTCGTGGTGGAGCTGGACTGATTCGTCGTGTTGTAGAGGAAAGTAGTATTCCTGTTATTGAAACCGGTAGTGGTGTGTGTCATACATATATAGATGAATATGCGAATCTCGATATGGCATTAGAAATTGCAATCAATGCAAAGGTACAACGTCCGTCTGTATGTAACTCTATGGAAACATTGCTAGTACACCAAGCGGTGGCTGGTGAGTTTTTACCACGTCTTGATGAGGTTCTACAAGAATATGGCGTCCGAATTCACGGTGATACAGCTGTGGCTCAATATATGGAGAATACAATTCCTTTAACAGATGATTCCTTCCATACTGAATATAACGATATGGACTTAAATGTACGTATTGTTGAAAATCTTGAAGAAGCCATTAATCATGTTAATTGTTATTCTACACATCATTCAGAGGCTATCGTAACAGATGAACCGATGCGTGCAAGAGTATTCATGAACTTAGTAGATTGTTCTACTGTGTATCATAATGCTTCTACGCGTTTTACTGATGGTTTTGAATTTGGTTTTGGTGCTGAAATCGGTATTAGTACTCAAAAGCTCCATGCTCGTGGGCCAATGGGATTACAAGCACTAACATCATATAAATACTTTGTATTTGGAGAAGGCCAAGTTCGAAAGTGAAGACAGTATATTACTTAATAAGGGCATACTACAGATATATTCAGACCCCAAAAGGTCGATACGAATGGATATCCTATGGAAAAGCACTGCTCTTATTTATCATTATTTGTGTCATTGTCATTAAGGGTGTGACATTATTATGGTAGAGAAACGTCGTATAGGTATCATAGGTGGAACATTTAATCCTATCCATTTAGGGCATCTAATGATTGCTGAGGTGGCTTGTGAAAGTTTTAACCTTGAGAAGGTTATTTTCGTGCCAGCACGGATACCACCTCATAAGCAACATGATGTAATAGATAGTCATCATCGATATGCTATGACAGCAGCAGCCGTGTCAGATAATCCAAATTTTGAAATTTCTGATGTAGAGATGCGTCGTGAAGGCCCTTCGTATACAGTTGATACGATTCAACATTTTAAGATGCTCTATGGACCAAATGTTGAATTTTACTTTATAGCGGGAACGGATACAATTCGTGCGTTGCCAACGTGGAAATTTATTGAGGAATTATTAGATGAGGTCCACTTTATTGGTGCTACAAGACCTGATGGATCTAGTGCAATTGATGAAACATTAGATATTTTAGGACCAAAAGCACGAGAAAAAATACATCTTATGGAGGTTCCTGAGATGAAATTATCTGCTACGTATTTGCGAGAGCGGTTACGTTCTGGAAAAACTGTTCGGTACATGTTGCCTAAATGTGTAGTGGAGTATATAGAAGAAAACCATATTTATGGGAAGGAATAAAGGATGTTATCATTTGATGAAATACAAGTTAGCGTGAGTCAATGGTTGAGTAAAAAACGTTTTAAGCATACTCTTGGCGTTGTTGAATCAGCCACTCATTTAGCTGAACTTTATGGCGTTGATGTGGAAAAGGCTAGATTAGCCGCATTACTACATGATTGCGCTAAAGAATTGCCTTTACAGGATATGCAAAATCTTGTGAAAAGTGAATCTTATGATGCTGATCAAGAATTATTAAGTAATGGTAATCTCTTACATGGTTTAGCTGGTATGATTCGTGCTAAACATGAATTTTTTATATCTGATAATGAGGTTTTAGAAGCTATTAGGGTTCATACGACTGGAAAGGTACATATGTCTACGCTAGATAAGGTGATATTTTTAGCAGACTATATTGAGCCTAATCGAAATTTTCCCGGTGTGGATGAGTTGCGTAACGTTTCAGAACTAGATTTAGATAAGGCTGTATTGCTTGGTTTTGATAATACTATTATTCATCTTATAGAGCAAAAACAATCTATTTATCCTTTGACCATTCTTGGTCGTAATGATGTGTTACAATCTTGTAAATAATGGAGTTTATATATGGAAGAACGTGAACGAGCAAGAGCTCGCCGTCGAAGAAGAAGACGTCAACAAAAGTCATCTGTTAAATGGCCTAGAATTATATTAGCTATTATTGTAGTAGTAGCATTACTTGGCGGTATAGGATACGGTCTATATACTGGCGTATCTTATGCATATAGAGCTATTGTAGGTACTACTGAATCAACTGATGCATCTGGAGATAATGGAAATAAACAAGATGGTAATACGGTATCTGTAGAGCAAAAAGGCTTAGATAAACCATTATATATTCTTGTTGTCGGTACTGATGATAATAATCCCAGTCAAAGTGATAGCTTATTCTTGTTATCTATTAATTTAGATCAAAAGACTATGGATGTTATTGGCATACCTAGTAATAGTAAAATTGATAACAGAGATCAGACTGATGCAACAATGCTCAATAGCATCTATGAAAAAGGTGGTATTTATCTAACAAAGGCTGTTATAGAAGATATGTTCCATATTTCTATACCATATTATGTTGTAGTTAATCAAAATGCTTTCAAAAAGACTAACGATGTATTAGGAAATCAACAAATCTATGTAGAACAGACTATGGAACACGTGGATGCAGACGGAAATAAAGATATTGATTTGCAACGAGGATATCAAACATTAGATAGTGATAAGGCTTTATCCTATTTACGGTATTCTGATCCAAAACACGATACATTTACACGTGTACAACGACAAGAAAGATTTTTGAAACTTTGGGTAGAAGAAGAGCATAATTCGTTCTTCTTAACAAATGCATGGCATATTTGGAGAATTTGGGATCATTATGATAGCAATATTTCTACATTAGATGCTATTAAGCTTGTGTATAATGCTAGCAAAATCAATAAGGAAGAAATCCATTTCTACATTCTTCCTGGTGAAAAAGAGCTAGTAGGAGATATGACATATTGGAAGGTAAATCCTACTGAAGCACAACGATTAGTAGGCATTACGATGGGAAATTTACCAGCTAATGAAATGACACAATTTGTAACAGCTCCAACTAATAGTACAGCCAAGGTTGCACCAGAATCGGAACATAATGGCGGGACTATTACAAAGCCAACAGAACCTGGTGATGAGAGTAGTAAAAAACGGTAAAAGGGGAATAGTATGAAAAATAAAGAAGAAATTAAAGAAATCGTATTACAATTAGCACAAGCTGCTTTCGATAAAAAAGGTAGAGATATTGAAATCCTCGATTTAGAAGGTGTATCTATGTTAGGTGATTACTTCCTAATTGCTAGTGCGAACAATATCAAGCAATCTCAAAGTATTGCTGATGAAATGGAAGATAAAGCAGCAGAATTGGGCATGACAGTCAACCACAGAGAAGGTTACCGTGAAGGGGAATGGATTTTACTTGATTTTGGCGATGTTATTTGTCATGTCTTTGGTGGTGATGAATTGCGCGAATTCTACGGTTTAGAAGAATTGTGGAATGATGCAGTTCGAGTTCCATTTGAAGGAGTATAATATGGCTACAGAATTGTTGGAAAATACAATTGCCACATTAAAAGTATTGCGTACTAGTGACCAAGGGGCCTTTCTAGATGGTCAAACAGGCAATACAAATGATGATATTTTGCTTCATAAGGATCAACAAACATCTCCAGTTGCTATTGGTGATGAGGTAGAGGTATTTTTATATCGCGATCCAAA
>DXZL01000140.1 GCA_019419725.1 Veillonella sp.
CCAGATGGATGATTATGTATTAAGATAATGGCTGCCGCATTACAAGCTATGGCCTTCTTAAAAACAGCTCGCTGCTCTACGAGGCTAGATACTAAACCGCCATTCGAAATATGTTCTAACTGAATCAACTTATTTCGAGACGTCAACATAGCTGCCCATACATGCTCCACCTCTTCGTGTCGCAGGCGCTCCATTACATATTGAGCAATGACAAAAGGTTGAGAAAAATCTTCGTATGTTTCCTTAATTTTTAGTTCCCCTAATCGTCGCCCCATCTCAAGAGCCGCACACAAAGTTACCGCTTTATCTGTGCCAATTCCCTTAATTTTTACAAGCTCTTCAACGGTCATTCTATTAAGACCGTACGCCCCATCATCATAGGACTGTACGATATCATTCGCCAGCGATAAGGCAGACTGACCTTTCACTCCAGTACGCAATAAAATAGCTAGCAATTCCTCCATCGCCATATGAGATGGTCCTAAAGCAAGAAATTTTTCGCGGGGACGCTGAAATGGTAACATGTCTTTTACACTTACTGTTGGTACTTCCATAGAATCTCTCCATTCAAATAGATAACACCATTTGTAAATCTAACTACACACATCTACTCTCTTACTATATCAATAGCGCACAGCACAGCACAGCACAGCACAGCACAGCACAGCCAATTATAACATCATCGCCATCAAATGATAGTATTATTTAGCACCTAATGCTTTACACAATTCATCGTATACATGTTCAACAGGTAATCCTACCACATTGGTATAGGAGCCTTCTATCTTCTCTACCCATAAAGCACCTTTACCTTGTATGCCATAGGCGCCAGCTTTGTCCATAGGTTCGCCACTAGCAATATAGGATTCTATTTCAAAAGGAGCTAATTTTTTAAAATATACCTTTGTTTCATTATGAAAAACTATTTCTTGACCTTTAATAAGCAAGGCTACGCCAGTAATTACAGAATGAACTTGGCCTGATAAACGCTCTAGCATATGACGGGCCTCAGATTCATTATGAGGTTTACCTAGCACTTGATTGTCTAATACGACAATCGTATCAGCACCTAGTACGATACTTCCTTCAGGTACGCCTACAGCCGCACGGGCCTTACCTAAAGCTTGTGCTTTCACCATTTCAATAGGATCATCATAACCCTTATTAGCCTCTTCATAGGTACTTGATACAACAATATGATCAATACCAACTTGTGTTAATAGTTCAGTTCTTCGTGGTGATTGGCTCGCCAAATATAATCCAGCCATTTGCACTCCTTTATCGTATACAAATTTTAGTTAATTTCACCGTTTTATAAATAAAACCATTCCAACTAATTTAGATAATATAAATTAGAAAATATCTGTAAATTAAACAAGAATATTAGGGCCATCCTTTTCAGGTGTTGTTAACTTTTTATAGTACTCTTGTACATCTTCGCCATGTTTTACCGCATCAGCACGGACTGCAGCATAGAATACAATGTCCGCTTGAGGCACACGGATACGACCTGGTACATGTTCCTCTAAGATGTCAAAAAATTTATCATCTGCTTTCAATAAAAGGCGACCATTTTGAACCTTATCACCCTTTACAATCGCATATACTAGAGACCAAATAGGACGCGGATCAGAAGTTGAACATTTTCTATATTTATATCGATATTTAATATTTGTCAATAATTCACGTTCAAACTTAAATACGCCATCAATCATATCGTAATCTACCTCAAAATGGCGCTTTCTAAATATAGAAGATTCTTCAATTACTAACTTTGTATCTGTCAAAATATAGGTATATCGACTAACAGCTTGTTTAACAATTACGATGATAGCCATAATTTCAATAAAATATTCTGCTATTAAAATAGTATGCAAGTTAATACTACGATATGTAGTGTAGCCAACACCACATAATAATAGAATAACAAAACATAATACTAGCCACTCTGCACTTTTAGCACGCTGAGATTTTTCTTCATATAATACTGTCATGTGTTACCCCTTTAAAAGAACTACTACTTTATAACTATACATTCTATTATAAGGTATTCTAAGTATAAAAACTACAAAAACCCCGCCTATATCTATGATATAGACGGGGTTTTATGACTCTATTAGTCACCTAGTTCAGATACGAACTATATTATTTTTTCAAAGCTGCTGTAATACGTTGAGTATCGCGAGCAATCATGATTTCTTCGTTTGTAGGGATTACGAAGATTTTAACTTTGGAGCCTTCAGCACTGATTTCTTGTTCTTTACCGCGGATGTTGTTGCGTTCAGAGTCAATGCGAGTACCCAAGTATTCTAAACCATTGCAGATTGCATCACGGTTACCGATACCGTTTTCACCGATACCAGCTGTGAATACGATAGCATCAACGCCCCCCATAACTGCTGCGAATGCACCAATTACGCGGCGAACTTTGTAATGGAACATGTTCAATGCTAATTGAGCACGTTTGTTACCATTAGATGCTGCTTCTTCGATAACACGGAAGTCATTGGACACACCGGAAATACCAAGTACACCGGATTTTTTATTCATAATAGTGTCTACTTCATCGTAGTTCATGCCAGTTTTGTTCATCAAGAATGGAACGATAGCTGGGTCAATATCACCAGTACGAGTACCCATGATCAAACCAGACAATGGAGTAAAGCCCATTGTAGTATCGATGGAGCGACCACCTTTAATAGCGGATACGGAAGAACCATTACCTAAGTGACATGTGATGATGCGAAGATCAGACATGTGTTTGCCCATCAATTCAGCACAACGTTGTGCAACATATTTGTGGGATGTACCATGGAAACCGTAACGACGGATGCCATAATCTTCATAGTATTCGTAAGGAAGCGCATACATGTAAGCTTCTTTAGGCATTGTTTGGTGGAATGCAGTATCGAATACAGCAACTTGTGGTACGTTAGGCATGATAGCTTGGCAAGCTTCGATACCTTGAATGTTTGGTGGGTTATGCAATGGAGCCAATGAGCAGCATTCTTCTAATGCTTCCATAACAGCTGGAGTGATCAATACGGAGTCAGCGAATTTTTCACCGCCATGTACTACACGGTGACCAACAGCGTCGATTTCGTCCATAGACTTAATTACACCATATTCAGCATCAACTAAAATATCAAGTAAAATACGAAGAGCTTCTTTATGATTCAAAATTGGTTCAACGCGTTCTAATTTATCTGCGTTAGGACGTTTATGAGTGAAGATAGCGTCTTGATCACCAATCTTCTCAAAAAGACCTTTTGCCAATTCTGTTTCAGTTGTCATATCAAGTAATTGATATTTCAAGGAAGAACTACCGCAGTTAACTACTAATACGTTCATCGATTAACCCTCTTTCTGTTGTGTAACTTGAATCTTGTTTTGAATTTCTTTGCTGATATCAGCACCTACCTGATCCTTTTCAGGATATTGGTAGACTATATTCCACAATACGCCATGATCTAAGAATACGTATTGAGAAAATCTAAATGTTTGCCCTTGAGTTGTATAAGTCACATCAAGCTTTTTAGCAGACGCGCCTTCTAAAGCTACAGACTCTTCTTTGATGGTGCCGCCAATTTTAGTAAACTCAGATTTGCTGCGGTTAACATACTCATCCACCGTTGGCAATGGTTTATTTTCACCGGCACGCAAAGCCTCAACCTCAATCACCATATGGTCTGTAACAGATCCATAAATGTCAATTGGATACCCATCATCAGACATATTTTTTGTGCTTTTACCCATTTCATAAGGCAAAGCAATGGTAATTTCAGATTGACCAGCACGGATAACTTGATGGCCAAAACTATATGTATCCATTACATTTGTAGAGCCACATCCCGCCATTGCTAGTAGCGCAGCACCGAGCAGAGCCCCTTGTAATGTACGTTTCCAATTTTGTTTCATCATATACCTCACATCAATTCAGCATTTACAGTTAATTATAGCCTATAGA
>DXZL01000141.1 GCA_019419725.1 Veillonella sp.
TGTTTTCCATGCCTTCCTCCATATGCATCTATTTGTGAAAGTATATTCACTATTTTTTAATACCCTTACATTTCTGTACTGGCGGTGCGTTTTCTCGAACAAAACGCTAAATTTCATTACATTTTATTATACCATACGAAGTATACGGACTCCATATATTCCGTATGAAATTTATGATTAATATTCTAATGTTCGGATTTTGGTTTTACTCTATACAAAACTCAATACAATAAGATGACCTATAAGAGGCTCTACCCTTTCAAGAGACTATTCTTTATCAGTCTCACGTTTAGACATCTTTACAGCTCCTACAGGACAGATTGAATAACAATCGCCACAACCGATGCAGCCTTTACCTATGTTAAACCGAGTCTCTCCTTGGGTGATGCATTGAACAGGACAATCTACGGCACACGCACCACACTTAACACAAGTATCATCTATATTAAACTTTAGATTTCCCATTCTACATCACCTCCTATGGGTTTAATAAAACTAACTTAGCATTCGATCTAACATCAGCTAAAGCAATGTATTACCTGTAATACACTTTCGAGCAATGCCTCACTATAAAACCGATTGGAATACAAACCGACAAACAAATATATATAGTTTTTTCAGATACTACCAGTTAAAAGTATTTATTTTTAACTGGTAGTATCTCAAATTTACACATATCGAACACAATCCAAATTAGAATGATTTACTTTTAACTGGTGGTATCTCAAACATAGACATATCTAGTCGAAGCGGAATTAAAGTAATTTATTTTTATTTAGCTCATCATTATATGCTATGGCTGAATAGATTGCTTTAGCCACGCCATGATGGTTATTATCCGTCGTCACATAACGCGCTGCTTCTTTAATATTTGGCTTCCCATTGCCCATAGCTACGCTAGCACCTGCAAAACGCAGCATGGATAGGTCGTTTTCACTATCCCCTAAGGTCATGACTTCATCGGGACTAAATTTCCAGTGATTTGCCAGTGCTTCTACAGCGGTCCCCTTTGTGGTATGTGGTAGTACGAATTCGAGATTACCTTCACTAGAGAGCAGTACATCATAAAAGCGTTCACGACCTGTACCATCATGAGACATACCTTGATATTCATCACGCAAATCTTGTAAGATTCTTTGGCGCATAGGCTCATCGCCGTAGAATATTTGAATTTTTTCAGGACCTTCGTCCAAAGATTCCATATGAGCTAGTAGGTCACATACCATAGTACGCGTTGCTAAGATAAATGGGCGAATATTAGGTCTAAAGAAGAAATTAGACTGTTCTACTTCACATTCAGATAAGTTATCATTTGCTGCTTCATCACCTTCAGCTAAGGCATAGTGATCATGGGTTTCACCAGGTAGATGTCCCTCAGGTACATCAAGTTGAGGATGATTCATTAAGCTAGGTAGATGATTATCCATGAGTCCAACCGAACCTTTTGTATTAGGCGATTTACAATCACTAGCACATGAGCTTAATCGTTCAGGCGTAATGCATCTGGACGGCGGATACATGCCAAAGATTTTGTCTTTCACATAGGCCTCTACATAAACGCCATAGGTTAAGAGTTTACGCAATAAATATAAGGCCTGTTCTTTATCAAAGGTTACATGGAACAGCGAACGTTTTTCTTCCTTATCCATTACATAAGCACCATTGGTACACATAAAATAGCGTAAGCATGGCAGTTTCTCGATAACATCATTCATCTCATTCCAAGCACGACCAGAAGCGATGGCTACACGAATGCCACTTTCACGAGCGGCACGAATCGCCTCGATAGCCTCATTAGGAATTGCTTTCGCATCATTAACCAAGGTACCATCTACATCAGATGCAATGAATCGAATGGGTTTATCGCCGGTGAGACCTATATAATTTTTAATTTGTAAGGTTTCAGTTGAGGACATAAAGCCTCCTTTAATACGGTATATAAATGGATAGATATTATTTTCAATCAGTAGTACAGTAATAGTTACAAATATATCTGTTAAAAGAATACACAGATAGTATGTAAGACATAGATAGTATATAAGGCATAGATAGGAAGTGAAATCATATGCATATCATAATTGATCGAGATGCAGTTTGTGCAGGCGATGATATGAATCATCATCGGGAGGAATTTGTCGTTCCAGATGATATCACTATCGCTGGTTTATTTGAATTCCTTGAGTTTAAGTACATTCCAGTCATCGCTGGGAATAACGTGGTCTGGGTACTCTATTATCACGAACGTGAGTTAGGTGCCTATTTCACCAAGATTCAGAGCTTCATAAATGGAAACATCTCATTATCGTCTATAATTAATAGCTCTGAAAAAGACCACGAATTCTACCTACACTATTACAGCCATCCTGATAGATATAGAAAAAGCTTTATTTAGTTGCATTAAATTCAGCAACGATTTCTTCTAATACAGCTGGATTTTCTACCAATCGTAACAAGGTACGGCCTATGATATTAGCTCCGTCCACAATTGTTTGTTCAATGGTGGATTCTAGCATAGCCGCAGCGAATTCTTTAGAGTGACACACCTTGTCTTCCCCAGCGAGTCGCAATTTAGGGTGGAATGCAGCACATTGATAGCTAACATTACCAATGTCTGAGCTGCCCCCAATATCTGCTGGGCCTGGCTTGAAATCAATGCCCATATCGGTCATTACGTCTTCAATGAGAGCTGTTCCTCTATGGTTTTGGTTCATATCATCATAAGGATTGCCATAGAACTCTACATCTACAGTAGTGCTAGTACAGAGAGCGGCCCCTTCAAAGATGTTCTTAATCTGTTCAGATAGACCATTCAAATATTCACGTTCAGTATGACGTACGGTCACCTCTAATTCGCCAAATTCAGGAATGACATTGGATGCAGTACCACCAGCAATGATCCACGTACCAATACGACTTTCAGGACGTACTTGTTGACGCATCATATCCATCGCATGAATAGCGAGTTGCACACCGTTTACCGCGTTGATACCATTCCAAGGCTCACCGGCTGCATGAGCTGGTTTACCGTGATAGCGAGCGCGGAAACAGTCGAGCGCCAAGAATTGTGAATTTGGTCGTGTTTCTTCCCCATCAAGGTGAACCATGATGGCAAAATCATAGTCTTTAAATACCCCTGCGTTACACATATCCACCTTGCAACCTGTGGCTTCTTCATCAGGTGTACCGATGATATCGATGTCCACGTTGAAAGCAACGCCGTCTTGTTGCATTTTATGTAATGTTAATGCTGCTAGAACACTCATAGAGCCACTGGCAGAATGACCGCATGCATGGCCGACCTCTGGCAATGCATCATATTCACAAAGAATAGCCAAACGACCTTTTGGATTATCTACTTTCACAGCAGAAGCCTTGAACGCTGTTGGTAAATTACAGAATTCATAGGTTACATCCATGCCATGTTTTTCAAGAACGGCGCCAATCGTTTTGACGGATTCAAATTCATGGCTGGAAAGTTCAGGGTTCTTAGCTAATGTATAATTGATGGCAAAAGCATCAGGTGCGAAGCTTTTACAAAGATCAGAAAAGGTATTTGTAAGGGACATAGTGCCTCCATATATATACGTCAATGATTGTAAAGAATGAAGATGCTCTACAACCTAAAAGGGGAAATGTTATATTACTATAAAATATGGCCTAAGAGAGAGCCATCTTAAATAAAAATTTTAAATATAATGATAAATATAAAACTCTTTTACTCTTAATTATACAATGTTATTGCCTATTATTGTAAAATTCCGTACAATATAAACAGAATTTGATAAACCATGTATATGGATGTTTGAGGAGGTTTCTATGTTTAAGTTCAAAAAGTTGACAGCCATCGCCCTCGTAGCGGTAGCAGCAATGGGTTTATTAGCTGGTTGTG
>DXZL01000142.1 GCA_019419725.1 Veillonella sp.
GATATACTATACATAATACTTTTTAGAGATTTTGGAGGTATATATGTTTCGACGTATCGTAGCAGCTACGATGATTGGCGCATTGGCGCTTACAACGGGCTGCGGTTTACATAACCCATTTACTTCTAAAGCGGAGCCTGTAACCTATGAATCCGTGGCGCAGAGTGAGCTTTCACCAGAGGAAAAGGTGGACAAATTAGTAGCTAATATGTCTGACGCGGACAAGGTAGGCCAATTGTTGATGATTGGCATCCATGGCAAGACCTTGAACGATGATGCTAAATTCATGCTCAATGAGTATCGCGTGGGCGGTATCATCTTGTTTGACCGCAATATGGAGTCAAAGGATCAAGTGAAATCGCTCATTACAGATATTAATAAAACTGGTAAAAGTGCGGGTTTAACACCATTGTTCATCGGCATCGACCAAGAGGGTGGTGCTGTAGCGCGCATGGAGGACCAACTCATCAAGGTTCCTCCTGCAGAAGAATTAGGTAAAGAACCTATTGAACAAGCGGTATCCTTGGCAAAACAGTCTGGTACAGAATTAAAGGACTTGGGATTCAACATTAACTTTGCTCCTGTAGCTGACTTGGGCTTAACCTATGGCCGTTCCTTTAGCACAAATCCTGATGATGTTGTACGGTATGCCAGCGCTGTAGGTAAGGCCTATGATGAAGCTGGTTTATGGTATTCCTATAAGCATTTCCCAGGCATTGGTAAAACAGATGTAGACTTACATGCGGATACCAGTGTTGTGCCAGTGTCTAAAGAGGCTTTGTTGAATGAAGATACGAAGGTATTTGTAGATCTCATTAAGCAGTCTAAACCGAATACATATGCAATTATGGTGTCCCATGCTATGTATCCTCAAATTGATCCAGATCATCCATCTAGTCTGTCTAAAGCGATTATTACTGACTGGTTACGCAAGGATATGGGCTATAACGGCGTTGTCGTAACAGACGATATGGACATGGGCGCTCTTGCAAAACACTACACCTTCGGCGATATGGCCGTTCAATCTATCTTGGCTGGTAGTGATATCTTGCTCGTGTGCCATGAGTACGAACACATGCAAGAGGCGTATAATGGCCTTATGAAAGCTGTAAAAGATGGTCGTATCTCTAAAGAACGACTCGATGAATCTGTGAAACGAATCTTGCTTATGAAGATGAGTAAAATTTCTTAGAATGTCTTATTTTAAGGAAGGAATTTTAAGAGTATATCACGAATATAGACAGTGGAAATACTATTCATGGAAGGCGAATCTGAGTTGACACTCAAGGGAGAACTTTGTTATAGTTAATACACAGAGAAACTGTGCGAAACTTACGGGTAACGCGCAACACTCGTCGACTCAAGGGTCGGCGAGTTTTTTTGTTTGTAGGAGGGAGTTATGTCTAAGCCTTTTAAGTCTTTAGATTCCCTATTACGATTGATGAGAAAACGGAATATTACGATTGAAAAGGGAACTGAGGGCAGTCGAGTAAAGAGAATTTTAGCTAGAGATAATTATTACTCAATAATTAATGGTTACAAAGATATTTTTTTGGATATTAACGCTACAGTTAATAGTGGAGATGACTATTATATAACGGGAACAACATTTTTTCAGATTTATGGACTATATTGTTTTGACCGTAACCTTCGAATTATTCTATTGAAGGCTCTTTTACAAGCAGAGCAAAATATTTGTACGAAAGTATCTTATCGTTTTTCTGAAGTACATACATCTGAATTCAGCCATTTAAATGTAAATAATTTTTCTAAGACTAATTTACCTAAAGCTACAGAGTTAGTATCAAAATTATCAAATGCTACACAACGTAATGCAAGACATACTATGTTTTCCCATTATTTAACGACACATCAAGATTTACCTTTATGGGTTTTAGTAACAAAGCTTACATTTGGTGAGATTACGAATTTTTATAAATTAATTACTCCTAACATACAGGAGAAAATCTTGGAAGATATACATAAGGAATATACGACTGAGTACCGGATTTCTATAACGAATCCCACTTCAACCTTAATACCTATTTTTAGCGAAATATTAGATGTTTTGGTAGGGTATAGAAATGTATGTGCACATGGAGATCGACTTTATAATCATAGGATTACAGGTTCAAAAAGGACGATAAAAAAACTAACATACTATTTTGTGTCTAATCCAAAGGGGAGTGAATCTTCTGTATATGGATTATTGATTTCTTTGAGATTATTATTGCCACGAGTGGCATATAAAAGCATTATTGATGAGATTATAAGTGAGTTATTACTTTTAAAAGAACAGTTACCAATTATACAGTTTAATCAAGTTCTTGCTAAAATGGAGTTAACGCTTCAGTGGAAACAAACCTTAGAAACACTAAAATAATAAAATATATAGTGTATACATAACACAGCTTCAAGGATTTTAATAAACCGATAGAGAATTACTTAGTATAGTTATTCTCTATCGGTTTATTTTTTATTCGTTAGGAGTGAATGTATATGGCTCGGAGAATTATGTTGAACGGCACGTCCTATTTTGGACAAGGGGCGATTCAGGAGATTGTGAACGAAATTAAGAATCGCCATTTTAAAAAGGTTCTTGTTACGTCTACACCTGATTTATTTGAGTTTAAGGTAGCTACAAAGGTAACAGACTTACTTGATGCGGCAGGTATTGCTTACGATGTATATGACAATATTAAGCCGAATCCAACGATTGAAAACGTAACATCTGGTGTGGCTGCTTGTAAAGCCGCAGGTGCTGAAGCTATTGTTGCTGTAGGCGGTGGCAGTGCTATCGATACAAGTAAGGCTATTGCTACGATTGTGACGAACCCTGAGTTCAGCGATGTGCGTAGCCTTGAAGGGGTGGCACCTACGAAACATCCTTGCTTGCCGATTATTGCTGTGTCTACCACATCTGGTACGGCGGCAGAGGTTACTATTAACTACGTTATTACAGATGTTGAAAAGAACCGTAAATTCGTTTGTGTTGACCCTCATGACATACCAATCGTAGCCATCGTGGATCCTGATATGTCCGCATCGATGCCAACTGGTCTTTGCGCATCTACCGGGATGGATGCCCTCGTTCATGCCGTGGAAGGTTATATTACAAAAGGTGCATGGGAACTTACTGATATGCTTCATTTGAAAGCTATCGAAATCATCGGTCGTTCCTTGCGTAGCGCCGTAGCTGGTGACTTCGCAGGCCGTGAAGCTATGTCCCTTGGTCAATATATTGCAGGTATGGGCTTCTCTAACGTAGGTCTTGGCATCGTTCACTCCATGGCACATCCATTGAGTGCTGTATACGATATCCCTCATGGCAAGGCGTGTGCAATGCTTTTAACAGCAGTATTGAAATTCAATGCTCCTGCAACAGGCGAAAAATATCGCGAAATCGCTCGCGTTATGGGCGTTCCTGATGTAGATGAAATGGATCAAGAAACATATCGTCAAGCAGCTATTGATGTAATCCAAAAATTAGCTGACGATGTAGGCATTCCTAAATCCCTTAGCGAAGCAGGCGTAAAACGAGAAGACATTCCATTCCTCGCTGAATCTGCTTTCAACGATGCATGTACACCTGGTAATCCACGAGATGCATCTATGGAAGAAATCATTGGCATTTATGAATCCATATTCTAAGGAAGTAAGAGCTTGATGATATATAGTATTTTATGGCTTGAATGATTTAAGACTATAACATCATATTGATGCATGATTTGTAGGTCTAAATAATTTCCTGGTCTAAATGATGTGAAGCTCTAGCCCTGAGGGTTTTACATCTTTAGTGTCTTTACATATTTCAGATGCCTCCGAATATGTAAAGAAAATACATTTATACACTTGCTTAACAAAACTAGCCATCTC
>DXZL01000143.1 GCA_019419725.1 Veillonella sp.
GTAAAACTATTATTATCAACTACACACACAAAATACTCTAATTGTTTTAATAACATAACGATACACTCTCATCTCTCTTATAGTTAATGGTTCTACTCCACTAACCTACTTCACAACATATACCAACCCCTCATATTGGTATCTGCTACACACATAACGTTTATATTTATATATACAACTAAAACTATTACAATTACAATTACAATTACAATTACTATGATTATATTTCATTGAAAGTAGATTCGCTATGATGAACTACTTTCACGAGACACAACTAAATTACGGTATACAAACCAAGATGCTACAAAGAATATAGCTGCTGTAGACCAGAATACAGCCCCATACCCAAAGGCACGTGCAATAACACCACTAATAACAGGCCCCAACACATTGCCCATCATAGCTACGCTAGATACAGCCCCGAAGACAATACCGCGTCGTTCAATAGGAACAGCCTTAGATATTAGTGTATTTGCAATTGGTGTAATAAAGCCCATAAAGAATCCTGCAATAGCACGGAATATACCAAGGCCCCATATGCTAGGCATTAAGTATTGCAAGATAAATAGGGACCCCACAGCCCATGTAGCGGTAAAGATAATCCGTGGCATCGTCAACCGTTGTGTAACCTTACTGATTGAAATGGATGCCAATGCGCTAAACAAACCAGCTCCAAAGATAATGATGCCCACAATAGTAGCAACAAATTCATCATTCACAGACATATAATGTTTGATATAAAGCGGTAAGATTGGACCAATGCCAGTAATACCAAAATTACACAAAAACTGCATCGCTACTAATAGGCGAACTCGGGGTATCATTAAAAATGATTTAATCAAAGAAATCTGTGATTCTTGAGCATCAACCTTGTGCTTAAACTGCAGATTAGGCATTAAGAAATAAATACCTAATAAGCAAATTCCAGTCAATCCAGAAAATACAAAGAATGGTGCCCTATAACCTAATAGATCGGCCGCTAAGCCCCCCATAAGAGGTCCAAACACGAGCCCCATCACCATAGAGGCTTGATATAGCCCCATCGCCCATGGCACCTTTTCCTCAGGCGTTATGAGGACAATAATAGCTAAACCTATCGGTACATAGCCACCTACTACACCTTGCAAAATTCTTAGAACCAATAGCTGAGACGGGGTTTGTGTGAAAGCACAGGCCCCTACTGTAACCATTAAGGTAAATAAGATAAACATCATTACCTTACGTGGTCCCAGTTGATTTGCCTTGCGCGACCAATACGGTGCACTGAGAGCTACCATACAAGGCGTTACACCTGATACGATACCAGCCCACATAGCAGCTTCACCTGGATTATGTAAACCTAGCTCTATAAGAAATAACGGAAGGAATGATAGTACCCCTATAATCGTTATTCCCCCACCGATCTGTATAATACAGATCAGATAAATAATTCGTTTCCAAGAAGAATCCATAATGACCTTCTTTCTTAACTTTTAAAGTTATTATATACTCTATTTTATTAATAGACTGTATATTTTTAAGGATTTATAGAATATAAACCCATAATATTATTGTATCCTAAACAGAAAAAAAAGACCATCTCTTATCACATAAAGGATAGAGATGGTCTTTATACTATATGACTTTCAACCTCATCCAAAAGGTATGACAATCATACTATTTTTGTTTGAACATCCAGTAGATGTAATAGATAACAAGTGCATATGTTACTACATCAAATACTGGTAAGAATGGCACCATTTTAGATAAACGGCCAAAACCATGCACGTGAATATTTGCCGCAATGATGGCAATTAGATTTAAACGATGAATCCAGATTGCTTTTTTACGGGATACGGACTTTGCCATGTTGCCAACCCAAGGTGATAAGTACAACACTGCAAAGATAAGAGCAATAAACATCGCTACCAAAGAGATATATCCGCCCCAGAAACCTAAGAATGACTTTAGAGCTTTCAAGAAATATACATACCAATGGGCACATACGAGGATAACACTGACAATACCTACGATGCGATGAACTTCAAACATTTCCTTTGGATTATATCGTTTGATAAACCATTTTGGTTTTGTCGCAATGTATGTCAATACAAGCCATGCAACATAAGGAACAAGGCCTAAATGAACCTTCCAGTTGCCGAATGGTCGGCCACCTGTTACATAACCATATTCAACCATGCCCATAAAAATTAATGATAAAACTGCAATCCATATTAAAATATGGTATTTACTCTTAAACTGCTTTTTTACTACTTCTGCCATATAAACCTCACTATTTCTTATACAAACTACTAGTATACATCTAGTTGGTCTAATGTAGCATGCTAAACAATTTCAATCCACATAGCATTCTACTTAGAACTAATCATTGATTAACTATCAGCCTAATCGTAAGCATCAAAATTAGAATTTGAAGTTAAGGTCTGCACGGTAGTAATCATTTACACGATTGCCGTCTTGTGTTTTAGCATTAAAGCCATAGTATGCATTAATACCAATATTTTTCTCTGGTGCATAAGATGCACCTAATTGCCATGCTTTATAACCTTCATACCGTGTTTTCTTTAATAAATCATTAGATTCATATTTTTGCGTTTTAAATACAGGTGCATTTTTAGCTTGATCAAAGTAATCTAAGCGGATAATCCAAGAGTTCTTCTTGTTAATTTTATAATCGCCCCATTTAATGCCTACGTTCCAAATATCAGAATCACTTAAGCCAGATGCTTTTACCCACTCGCCATCAATACCGAATTTACCAACATTGTATTTAGCATTAAAGCCATATACATTATCGAATTCGTTATTTTTCTTGCCATTACCCATACGTACATTCGTTGTACCAACATGAGCAAACATACCGCCAAAGCTAAAGCGATCATTAACAGCTACATTGGCATTGATAAGACCTACATCACCATTATCAGCTTTACTAGTCTTAGCAAAACGGCCTGCTGTCATATAACCATACGCACCGTTTAATGTAACTTTTTTACCTACCTTAGCTGTAGCACCTACACCATCAAAGTTAGAGCTATAAATCAAGCCGCCGCCAAATTTTTGAGTATAACGACCAGCATCAACTACAACATTTTTACCGAATTTGTGCTCTACATATGCTAGATCCCAATTAGCTTGAGCATCTTTAGAACTATCACCTAACTCAATAGAGCCTGTTGTAATACGTGCTTTCACAGATGTGTTTTTATTAACCTTTGCATCCAAGCCTAAACGTACACGAGCTGTAACTTTATCCTCGTAATCATAACCATCGATTCCTTCTTTGCCGATGTAGTTGATACGAGCATCACCAGTAACTTTAACATTACCAACACGGTCTTCCAATTTAGCTACACGCACACCGAGTGTATTCAATTCATTGGAGAACTCGTCAGCTAAGCGATTCAACATAGCTTGTTGTTCTGCATTGGCACGATCTTGATTAGCCATGCCTTTGGCAATCATTTGAGCCATTTCGTAACGGGTAATGTTGTTTTGGCCTTTGAAAGTACCATCAGGATAACCATTGATGATACCAGCTGTAGCCAATTGATCTACGGCTTGGTATGCCCAGCTATCGGATGGAACATCAGAAAATGGGTTAACAGCAAAGGCTGTAGCCACACCCATCATGGCTGCTACTGCAAAAGCACTAGTCATTTTACGTTTAATCATAATAAACCTCACACAATAAATAATGATTAATAAAAAATGAAAAGACAATGAATTATATGGATATAATTATCATTATCATATTTAACATACAAATAATATCAGCTTTCATTATGCAAGTAAATAGATAATGTATATCAATCTCATAATCATTTATGCATCAAACTGATAATATAGAATATTTTATTTCCTAATAAATAAA
>DXZL01000144.1 GCA_019419725.1 Veillonella sp.
TATTCTTATTGTTGATGATCTTACAGATGGTCGTAAAATCCGAAATATTCAAAATTTAGAATTCTTGGATTATATCGATTGTGATGATTTTGATTGTGCTATTGCTGATGGTATATTCGATGTAGGTCCTATCGAAGTTGTATTCCACGAAGGCGCTTGTGCGGACACAATGGAATATAATGGCAAATACATGATGAAGAATAACTATGAAGGTTCTAAAAATCTATTCCACTATTGCCAAGACCATCGTATTCCATTCATCTATGCATCCTCTGCATCTACCTATGGTAATGGTAAAAATGGTTTCGTAGAAAAACCAGAAGC
The DNA here is from genome assembly GCA_019419725.1 of Veillonella sp. GTDB lineage: Bacteria > Bacillota > Negativicutes > Veillonellales > Veillonellaceae > Veillonella. The sequence continues at coordinate 325 of DXZL01000144.1, forward strand.
TGAAGAAGCACTTAACCCATATGCGTACTCCAAATTGTTGTTTGACCGTTACGTGCGTAAATATGAAGGTGAATATACAGCTCAAGTAGTAGGCTTACGTTACTTTAATGTATATGGTCCTAATGAGGCTCATAAAGATAAAATGGCTTCCTTAGTTCGCCAAATGTTCTATAAAAATAAAGAAACTGGTATTATCAATCTATTTGAAGGTACAGATGGCTATGAAGATGGTGGTCAAACACGTGACTTTATCTATGTTAAAGACGTAGTTAATGTAAACTTCTATTTCTGGGAACACCCTGAAATTTCTGGTACTTTTAACTGTGGTACAGGTAATGCTCATAGCTTTAATCAATTTATGCAAGCTGTTATTGACTACAACGGCAAAGGTAAAATTGAATACATTCCATTCCCAGAGGTATTAAAAGGTAAATACCAAAGCTTTACAGAGGCTGATACTACTAAATTATTGGCTGCTGGTTATGATAAAGGGTTCCATAAAATGGAAGATGCTGTTAAGGAATATTGTGAATTACTCGATAATAACGAAGGGTATTTACGTTAATGCGCAAGGTATTATTTTTAGATCGCGATGGTGTTATCAACAAAGATGTTAGCTATCTATATAAAATCAGTGATTTAGAGTGGGTAGATGGTGCTAAAGAGGCACTAGCTTATGCGTATAGCAAGGGCTATGACCTCATTGTAGTGACCAATCAAAGTGGGGTCGCTCGAGGTTATTATAAGGAATCTGATGTTCAGATTTTACATGATCACATGGCTCATGAACTAGATCGCAGTGGGGCACCGATTTTGCATTTTTATTATTGTCCTCATCATAAAGAAGGCTCTGTACCTCTGTATGCTGTCGATTGTGAATGCAGAAAGCCAAAGCCTGGCATGATTAATCAAGCTATTAAGGATTATGATGTAAATCCTAAAGCTAGTTTTCTTATTGGCGATAGTCAGCGCGATGTTGATGCAGCAGAAGCAGCTGGTGTAAAAGGATATCTATTTACAGGTACAAATCTGTTAGATTTTATTAAGACTATTATTTAGTTAATTATTACCATTACTTTGTTTTACTTTTAACTTATGTCTGTTTTAAGGTGATATAAGGTTGTTTAGTTGTGGTGTTGTATTTGGGGAGGCTATATGAAAGACTACAAGAATATACTCATCATAAAGATGAGTTCCTTAGGTGATGTGATTCATGCATTACCTACCTTGTATGCAGTGCGTAAAAATTGGCCTAATGCGCATATTACATGGGCTATTCACGAGCAATTTGCTAGCCTTCTGCCAGGTACACCATGGGTAGATGATGTTATCATTATCGACAAGAAACAACTTAAAAAGCCTGCCTATTTATGGCAATTACGTAAGGAGTTACATAGTCGTCACTTTGATATGACATTGGACTTACAATGTATTGCAAAGAGTGCCATTGTATCTTTACTATCTGGGGCTCCTGATAAATATGGTTACTGGGAGCTTCGTGAAGGTAGTAATTTAGTTAATAAAGCTCTAGTAGGGGAGCATAAATACGACCATGTCATTGAACGCTATTTAGATACTGTTCGAGCGCTCGGTGGTGACGTAGATAGTATAGAATTTCCTATGCCTGCCTACGTAGATGCGGAGAAGTCCGTAAAAGAGAAGTTAGCTTGTCATGGCGTTGACGAAGATTATATAGTTGTTGTTCCTGGTGCTCGCTGGATCGTTAAGGAATGGCCTCTTCTTAACTTTGGAGAGCTATGTATCCGTTTATGTGAGTCTGGTAAAAAAGTTGTTATTGCCGGTGCTCCTGATGATGCAGAAAAAGGAGCTTTCATAGAAAACTATGTAAAAAATAAGAATCTCGTCAATTTAGTAGGATCTACGACTATGCCAGAATTGATTGAGTTGATTCGACATTGTGAAATTTTCATCAGTGCTGATACGGGCCCGTTGCATATTGCTAATGCCCTTAAGCGCCCTTTGATTGCACTATTTGGAACCACATCTCCGAAACGAACTGGTCCATACGGAGGCAGTCATGTACATCTGATTATTTCACCCACATCAAAGGCTACGCCTGAGCAGCCGCTCGTAGATGATCCGGATTGTATGGCTCAAATTCCAGTAGATGCAGTATGGTCAGTATATGAACAAGTACTTGGAAAGGAACTGTAATGGAACTCGATTATAAACGCATTGTGGTCACCTTTCTTATGCATTTGGGAGACGTTATATTAACAACTCCTTTTTTAGAAGTGCTTCGAAAAGCTGCGCCACATAGTCATATTACGTATGTAATAGATGAAAAGTTACAACAAGTGATGCAATATAATCCCAATATTGATGAACTCATAGTAGTTGATAAAAAAGGGCGTCACAATAGTATTTCTGGTCTTAATGAGATTGCTCGTGAGATTAATAAAAAGGGGAAACCTGACATAGTTATTAATTTACACCCCAATGAACGCACATCTTATTTGGCATGGAAAATTCATGCTCCTATTACAACGGGGATGAGCCATTTTCTATTTAGACCATTTATGACAAAGTATACGCGCTTAGATCGTAAAACTCGTCATGCTGCTGATATGTACATCAATGTACTAGAACAATTAGGTGTTACGGATATTTCAAACTCTGGTCTACACATTGAAACCTGTGAAGCATGGCGCCGTGAGGCTCAGGAGTTTTATGCTAGCCAAGGTTTAATAGATAGTGATAAGCTCATTGGGTTTAACATTGGTAGTGCTGTTCCTGAGAAACGCTGGCCTGCTGAACGATTTGCCCATGTAGCGGATTATTTCGGTCGGCTAGGGTATAGAACCGTTTTCTTTGGGGGCCCTATGGATCTTGAAATGGTACAACCTGTAGTAGAACAAATGGAAACAAAACCGATTGTGGCTACTGGAAAATTCCAGTTAGGCCCATTGGCGGCGGCTATGAGCCGTTGTAACCTCTTAATTACAAATGACTCTGGTCCAATGCATGTGGCCATTAGTCAACAGGTGCCAATTGTAGCGCTTTACGGTCCATCAAATCCATTCTTTTATGGTCCGTACCGAGCTCATGCTATCGTTCTGGAAACGATGAACTCCTATGAGATTGGTAAAAGCATGAAAAAGATTATTAAAGAAGGAAATTATAAAGGCTTGTCCGTAATTTCTGAAGAACAGGTTATTAAAGCAGCGGAAACGTTGCTTTTAGAATCGAAATAAACATATGAACTATATTGTATTTGATTTAGAGTGGAATCAACCCTATAGCAATGACATTAGCTTTATGAAGCGTACTAAAATGCCGTTGACTGGTGAAATCATTCAAATCGGAGCGGTAAAACTGAATGAAAGGATGGACATTGTAGATCATTTTACAATGTTCATCAAACCACAATATCTGCCACGAATGCACAAACATGTTCGTGAATTGACAGGTATTACATCTCGAGAGCTCGATCATGGTGTGCCCTTTAAGACGGCTATGCAGCACTTTCAAAACTGGTGTG
>DXZL01000145.1 GCA_019419725.1 Veillonella sp.
AAAATCAACTAACAGCTTTTCTAGTATTAAGGGGCTGTTTTGTTACAGCCCCTTTTTTACCTAAATGTAGTTATGTAGAGGGGCCCATCGAGGCCACTACTAAATTTCAATATAACGGAATTCGCCTGTATCAGGGTCCATCATGCCACCATAGAATCCCATTCCTTTTGGGAATAGTGGATGGTTACGCAAGAAGTTAACTGTATAGATTACATTGTCTTCGGAGATATGGAAACGATCCATCCAGTCAATAAGGCCTGGTTCGATCATGCGAATTGCATCTTCACTGATACCTTTTTCTTTCATGGATTCCATAAATGTTGTAGCGGAGAAATCAATCATGCCGCAGTTTTCATGGCCGATGACTAATACATCTTCGATTCCCATACCATAGGTAGCAACAAGCAAGCTTTGTACGATATTATCGATAGGTTGTGTTACGCTATTACCAGCTGTTTTAATGACGATAATTTCGCCACGATTAAAACCTAATGCATCTTCTAGCATGCATACTAAACGCGTATCCATACATGTTACAATGCCCATTTTCTTTGTAGGATGGCTTGTTAGTCCAGCCTTTGGTAATTCAGGATGGTTTTTCACATATTCTTTATTAGTTTCAATTATTTTTTTGATATCAATCATAAGGTACCTCATTTACATTTCTATCTATAAAATAGATTCTATTCATTATATACAATATATTCACTACAAAACAAGTGAAATTTATCACTCATAAATATTTATTATAACTTATAACTTTCACAAGAAACCCATAAAACTAATATTAATTCTATATTTATAATTAATATTCATTTATTATGCCTTCCGGTCTTATATATTTATAAAAATGAATATACTGTATATTTCTTACATTAATGGTAGATTATAATTCCCCCAATGTGGTACTATTAAAACTATAGAAGAGAAACGCCACATGATACCACATATGACGTGACTGTATGTACAGTAAGGAGGTTTTTATTATGGGTATCAATCAAAAAACGTTGCCAGGCATTCTGCTCTGTGCGATCCTCGCTATTCCTTGTTGGCTATTAGGCCTAGAGTTTCACCTTATCGGTAGTCCAATCTTTGCTATCATCTTAGGTATAATTATTGGCTCCGTATTCACATCTTGGAAGCGCGAAAAAACTGGTGCCGGCATTGGATTTACATCTAAAAAGATTTTACAATGGGCCGTTATTTTATTGGGCTTTGGCTTAAATATTACACAGATTTTACATGTAGGTTGGATTTCATTACCTGTCATTATTTCAACCATCGCTACATCTTTAATCGTGTCCTATGTTATTTATCGCCTTACTCATATCGACTCTAACACAGCCGTACTGATCGGTGTAGGCTCCTCCATCTGTGGTGGTTCTGCCATCGCTGCCGCTGCACCAGTTATTAAAGCAGAGGATCAAGATATTGCACAAGCTATCTCCGTTGTATTCTTCTTCAATGTAGTAGCAGCTTTTGTATTCCCTCCATTTGGTGACGCTATCGGCCTTTCCAATATGGGCTTTGGTCTATTCGCTGGTACAGCCGTAAATGATACATCCTCTGTAACAGCTACAGCAGCCGTATGGGATAGTATGAAAGGTACTGGTACACAAGTACTAGAATATGCGACAATTGTTAAATTAACACGTACCCTCGCAATCATTCCTATCTGTTTAGGTTTAGCTAGTTACCAAGTATATAAAGCAAAACAAAATGCGGCTCAAACTGATGGCGGCAGTGTTAGCATCGCTAAAATCTTCCCTAAGTTTGTATTATACTTTGTAATTTGTTCTCTTATTACAACAGCTTTATCCTATGCGAATGTAGATATTCAATTCTTAAGCGTATTCAAAACTATTTCTAAGTACTTTATTACAATGGCAATGGTTGCAATCGGTCTTAATACGAATATTGTAAAATTAATAAAATCCGGTGGCTCCGCTCTTGCATTGGGTGCTTGTTGTTGGGTTGCTATTACAGCAGTCAGCCTAGCTGCACAACATATGATTGGTTTATGGTAAGAAATATACATACCAATTTTAATATGATATAATTGTATATAGTTAGAATAGTAATAACCCCTCCAGTAATGGAGGGGTTTCGTGCTACTATTCACCTTATTAGTACTTTATCATACTATAGTTAGGAGGGTTAACATGTACTTCTTACAAGGACTTCTTGTCGGTCTCGCAACATTTGCCCCTGTTGGCATGCAAAACCTCTTTATCATTAATACAGCATTGGTACAACCCATACGTCGTATCATATTAACCCTTATCATACTGGCACTATTTGATATGAGTCTCAGTACTGCTGCCTTTTTTGGTATCGGTGCGATCCTTGAAATGTGGCCTCTTACCAAACTTATCGTACTCCTCTTTGGTGGGTTACTGATTGTGTATATGGGCTTTAATATATTCAGAACTGAACCAGATATACGCAATGTTAACACGCATATCCCTATTCGTAAGATTATCATATCTGCTATCGCTGTATCTTGGGGCAATCCTCAAGCAGTACTTGATGCAACTATGATGCTCGGTGCTTTTCAAGCTAATATCCCAGAAGAGAACATTTACCACTTCTTTGGCGGTTTTTTAGTTATGACACCAATTTGGTTTGGATCCTTAGCCGCTACCATGCATCTGTTAGCAAAAAAAATCAAAATCACCCATATGGCTTGGATCAACCGCTTCTGTGGCGCTGTCCTCGTCATTTATGGTATAAAATTGTTCATCGATGGGGTTACAATGCTTTTAGAATATATTTAATCAAAATATCTCCAATAGTATAATCCTTAAACAACAAAGCCGTTAGCATATGCTAACGGCTTTTATATTACAAATATCTGTTGTTATACAAATATCTTTTGTAATATTACGATGGAATTTATTTTACTATAATTCATCTTCGTATATTAAAACTCTGAGTATATTAAAATTCTGACAGCACTTGATTAAACATTTCTCTAAAGGCTTCTACATAGGTATTACTTTGATTTCGTTGAGATACAAAGTAGTAATTACGCTCCATGGATTTACCATGGTTGGTCAATACCTTGCGCTCAATGCCAGGCATGGAGTCTGTTAAGTATTTAAAGCGATCTAATAATAGTAAGCCTTGTTGGCCTGCCACTAAATAGCGCGCTTCCTCTAATGTACGAGCATACGCAAAGGCTCCAGCATAGCCAATGGCCTTACGATAGTGCTCCTCCTCTCCTATCGTATACTTACCACGACATACTAGGATAAGAGGCAAATCATCAATCGTTTTAATTTCAACGCTGCCTTCCTTGGTATACCCTTGTGGCACCTCAATCACGGTTGTGGCCTTATCGATTAAATGACTTTCAAAATCATCAGATAAAATCTGCCACTGATCATTAAAAACCACATCTACACGGCGATCATCTAACATGCCATACAACTCTTCATGGCTGCCACTATACATACGGATATCTAGATTTTTATAGCGCTTCGCCATGCGAATGACCGTTTGCTGCATGGCCATTCCACTATAGCGGTTCAAATAACCAATCCGTAAACTGACACGTGCATCTGTGCCAATACGCGTCGTTTCAACCTTTATTTCATGAAAACGTTCTAATAACTTCTTACCAGAGCGATATAGGTACTGACCAGCTGGTGTTAGCTGAAAGCTTCGTTTTTCACGCACCATTAATTCGACACCAAGACTTGTTTCAAGGGCTTTTATTTGTTGTGAAATAGCTGATTGAGACACATATTGCTCTGTCGCAGCTTGAGTAAAACTATTATTATCAACTACACACACAAAATACTCTAATTGTTTTAATAACA
>DXZL01000146.1 GCA_019419725.1 Veillonella sp.
CTCCGCCGCTTCATCCTTCGGGTCACCCAAAATTAGGCACAGTACCGAAGTCCACCGACGTGCATATTTTTCATACCTAGTAATTTTACCAAAAAATTATTCTAAAAGCAAGCAAGGAGTGAGGATTTATTTAAGAAAACCTCACTCCTTCTGTTTGTTTATGAAATTACTTTTCTAGTAGCTATTATTTCCAAACATAATACTGTTTAGATACTACACATAATATTAAGATAGTAACCTCAAAATAACAATTATTATAATAACTAGTTATTTCGAATAGCCTCAATCATTTGTGCCCGATCATCGGCGCCAAATACAGCAGATCCAGCTACTAAAACAGTAGCACCTGCTCGTTTAATCGGTACACAAGTAATATCATTAATACCACCATCTACCTCAATAACTGCAGTTGTATTGTCTACTTCTTCTAATAGCATTTTAGCTTGTTTAACCTTTTTAATAGCGTTTGGAATAAAGGATTGACCACCAAAGCCAGGATTTACGGACATAATTAAAATCATATCAAGATCAGCTGCTACATCCTCCAATAAAGATACTGGTGTACCTGGATTAAGCGATACCCCTGCTTTCATACCACATTGTTTGATATGTTGAATCAATCGATGCATATGAGGCACTGTTTCTTGATGGAATGTAAAATACTCTACACCAATCTTTGCAAACTCTTCTACGTAATCACCAGGATTTGTAACCATTAAATGAACATCAAATGGTAGTTGTGTATAAGGACGAATTGCTTTTACTATAGGTGCACCAAAGGTTAAGTTTGGTACAAAATGACCATCCATAATATCAATATGCAATAAGTCCGCTCCTGCTAATTCAATGGATTTTATTTCTTCACTTAATGTTGCAAAGTTTGCAGAGAGCATAGATGGTGCAATTTTAATCATTTTAAAACCTCTTTCGTTGACTTTCTATGTCATTACGTATAGACATATATGCATCATATCGTCCTTGATGAATATGGCCAGCCTCTAAAGCATCTTTTATGCCACAAATAGGTTCATGTTCATGATAACAAGGATTAAATTTACATGTATCAACATAATCACTAAATTCAGGGAATAACGTAGGTAACCGTTCTAATGAAACATCATTAAACTCAATAGCGCTAAAGCCTGGTGTATCCATGATAAAGGAATTTGAATCCAAACTATATAAGGAAGCATGACGAGTAGTATGTTTACCACGCTTAATTTTGTCACTAACCTCGCCCGTTTGGAATGCAAACTTAGGATCCACTGCATTTAATAAACTACTTTTACCAACACCAGAAGGACCTGCAAAAGCAGTTACCTTATGTTCTAAGACATGACGTAAGTCATCAATACCAGTCATATTATATGTTGATGTCATCAAGACTTCATAGCCGATAGATTGATAAAGTTTTACCATCTCTTCCGTATCTGAATCCATCAAATCACATTTGTTGATACATAATACAATAGGAATATCTGCATGCTCAATCATAACTAGCATTTTATTGAGTAATAACTCATTAATATCTGGCTCATGGGCAGCTACAACCAATACAACTTGATCTATATTAGCTACCGCAGGTCTTACCATAGCATTATGACGATCATGGATGGACTCAACGAATCCATCCTCTGAAATCGTAACACGGTCACCAACAAGTAAACTGTAGCGACCTTTCTTCAATCTGCCTCGAACTTTACATTCATGAACAGTACCGCTATCGTCTTGTACGTAAAAGTAACCATTCATATTTTTGACAACAATGCCTGTAATCATAATTCCCCTTATAATGCTGTTTCCTGTACTAATGCACCATTGAGATAAACCTCAATACGTACATTGCCTACACCAGACACTTTTTTAACGATACGATCACCAGGTTTATTTGTATCATCATAAATAACAGCAGAACCTTCATCATCTTTTACGACAATTTTAAGTTCTTGATTTTTAGACCCTGCTGGAACTGTGATATCTACAGTACCAGTTGTCTTATTACTGCTGCTATCCGACTTTTTATCAGATTTCTTTTTATCATCTTTATATTCAGTCGTTAAGTTTACTGTAGCGCCTTCATCAATTTCATCGCCAGCTTTAATGCTTTGCTCTGTTACGATAGATTTTTCTTCTACTGAACCAGCTACTTGATTAACGCCAAGATGAGCATTGCTCAATGTATCTCGCGCATCTTTTAAGGTCATACCAATAACATTTGGCATTTGAATCTTTTTAGCTTTTGCTTTATTTACAACGAGATCAATTGTAGTGCCTTTAGAAACTTTAGAATCACCAGATGGACTTTGAGCAATAATAACGCCATCAGGTTTATTATCAACAGATTGTTGAGTTACTTTACCCACAACTAAACCTACATCTTTGAGGCGTTGTCGTGCTTGTTCTACAGTTAAACCGGATAAGTCTGGCACTGTAATATCACCAACACCTTTAGAGACTACAAGGTGTATTGTGCGTTGTTCTTTAACCTTTTCCCCAGCCCCTGGAGTCTGAGAAATAACTTGACCTGCTGGTACATCAGGGTTTGTAACTTCACTTGTAGATACGCGCAAATGTTTATCTTCTAAAATATTTTTAGCTACAGATACTTGCTTACCTACAACATTAGGTACATCTACTGTTGTATTGCTCCAGAAGTTACCATAACTCAAGAAGGCACCTAAGAATGCTACTAAGAAAATAACAGCAGCACCTAGAACAATATATTTTTGTGGAATCGATGCTATTTTACTTAACATACTCTTCTTTTTACCCTCATCTTTTTGCTCTTCTTGAATGGTGCTGAAATCCTCCATAGCTTCAGGATCGACAGCTGGAATCATTTGTGTAGCAAAGTCATATGGTTCATGACGTTGTGTTTTCCCCATTGTAAATCCTTGGGACAATCGTAAATCACTAATCATATCAGAAATAGAATCAAAACGATCCGCAGGATTTTTAGATAGAGCCTTCATTACTACTGCTTCTAAAAGCGGTGGAATAGACGGATTATATCGGGTTGGAGGAGCTACTTTTTCACGCACATGTTTTAATGCTACTGCGATAGGTGTTTCCCCTTCAAAAGGAACCCTTCCAGTAAGCATTTCATATAAAACTACCCCTAAAGAGTAAATATCAGTATTTCCATCTACAGGTTTACCACTAGCTTGTTCTGGTGATAAATAATGGGCTGACCCTAAAATAGAGTTCGTATACATAACGGTATTGGTAGCATTCATAGCTCGAGCGATGCCAAAGTCAGTAACTTTTACACGACCAGTACGAGTGATAATAACATTATGCGGTTTAATATCACAATGTACTATTCCCATTGTATGCGCGTGCTCTAAACCCTCAGCAATAGCAATTGTGAATTTAACAGCCTCATCTATGGATAGTCTGCCATGACGAGTAATGTATTCTTTTAATGTTTCACCATCTACATATTCCATAATGATATAGTGTAAGTCTTGATCAAACCCTACATCATACATGTTTACAATATTAGGATGATTTAGTTTGCCTGCAGCTTGTGCTTCTCGTTTAAAACGCGTAACAAACTCATCATCATTGGCAAAGTTAGCATGCAATACTTTAATTGCTACTTGTCTACCTAGTAAGGTATCTTCTCCAAGGTATACGTCAGCCATTCCACCAACGCCAATTTTATCAACAATTCGGTAGCGGTTATCTAGAAGTATACCTTTTATATTCATAGTACTCATTATTTCTCCATTTCTAGATTAGATTGTTCCCACCACAATGGTCACATTATCTCCTGCTCCGAC
>DXZL01000147.1 GCA_019419725.1 Veillonella sp.
GTCAAAATTGTGGGGCTGAATCCTCTAAGTGGATGGGCCGTTGTCCACAATGTGGCGAATGGAATACATTAGTTGAAGAGATTATTAAAGAAACTAAACATAGCCGCACACCTTCACGAGGTGTGGGAAACCAAACAACAAAACCAACTGCTTTACCGGATATTGAAATTTCCTCCATTGCTCGTGTATCTACAACCTTTGGTGAAATTGATCGTGTATTAGGTGGAGGTATAGTACCTGGTGCTTTAATGCTATTAGGTGGCGATCCAGGCATCGGTAAATCTACATTATTACTACAGGTTTCCCAAAAGGTAGCCGATACTGTTGGTACAGTTCTCTATGCATCTGGTGAGGAGTCTCAGTTACAGCTTAAACTTCGAGCAGAACGACTTCATATTAATAGTGAACGTTTACAAGTGATTGCCGATACAGATTTAGATCATATTTTAGAGCAAGCTGATGCAATGACGCCATCTTTACTTGTTATTGACTCTATACAAACCATGTATACTGGTGATATTGATGCAGCTCCAGGCAGTGTAAGCCAAGTGCGAGAATGTACATCTCGACTCCTTCGATTCTGTAAAGAACGCAATATTCCAACAGTAATCATTGGACACGTTACTAAGGAAGGTAATATTGCTGGTCCACGTATGTTAGAACATATGGTGGATGTAGTACTTTATTTTGAAGGTGAACGGTCTTACCAATTTCGTATTTTGCGCTCCATTAAGAATCGTTTTGGATCCACATCTGAAACAGGTATCTTTGCCATGGTTGAGGAAGGTCTACAAGAGCTTTCTAATCCTTCCGCTTCGTTGTTGGCAGAACGATCGGATGAGGAAAGTGGCAGCGCTGTTATGATTTACCTTGAAGGGGTTCGTCCTATTCTTGTAGAGGTGCAAAGCCTTGTTGTTACAACTGCTTTTGGCATGCCACGACGGACTGCCATAGGGTATGATTTAAATCGTCTAATTGTGCTATTGGCAGTACTAGAAAAACGCTGTGGTTTTACATTAGGTAATAAGGACGTGTACGTTAACGTTATTGGTGGTCTCAAGGTGAACGAACCAGCTTGTGACTTGTCTATGGCAGTTGCCATCGTATCTAATTTAAAAAATCGCATCGTTCCTACTGATATGGTCATCTTAGGTGAGGTTGGCTTAACTGGTAATGTTCGTAGCATTCCACGTATTGAACAGCGTATTAATGAAGCTAAAAAATTAGGCTTTAAAAAGTTTATTATTCCTGAAGGCAATTATAAGCAGATCAAGGATAATGATAGTTCTATCAAGATTAGAGGCGTTAAATCTATTCAAGAAGCAATGCAACTGGTATTTTCTTAATTAGGAGGTGATTTGATGATTTATCGGATATTGCGCTATGTAATCGCCATTCTTGTGGGCACAGCGGCCTATGTTGGAATGGATAGCTTAGCACCTATTATCGACCCATATTTAGTCTCTCAATTCGAGTCTTTTGGGGATATGTCATTGACCATTGCACGTATTTCAGTATTAATTCTTGGTACTTTAATTGGCGTTATTATTGGTTATTTAATTTCTTCATTCATTTTAAAACAAGGTTTAGTGATTGCTAAACGATTAGAACGTATTCTTACTCATATTCCAAATCAAGAATTGATTGCAGGCACCATCGGTTTATTATTCGGTCTTATTATTGCAAATTTAATTGGTGTTGCATTCAATCAAGTACCTATTATAGGATCTTACATTCCTATTATTTTGAGTGCTATCTTTGGATATAGTGGCCTTAAAATCATGGCTCGTAAGGGCCCTGAAATGTACAATAATTATGTACAACAATGGAGCGGAGATGGTAATAAAAAGACTAGTCGTTTTAAAATGTTCTCCACTCATAAATCTGATAAAGCCTCTAGTACGCCAAAATTATTAGATACATCTGTTATTATTGATGGACGTATTAAGGAGCTATGTAACACAGGCTTTATTGAAGGACCTCTCATGGTTCCACTCTTTGTGTTGAATGAGTTACAAATTATTTCTGATTCTGCAGATTCTACAAAGCGCAATCGTGGTCGTCGTGGTCTCGATATTTTGAAAGAGATGCAAGATGCCAACAAGGTAGCTATTGAAGTGGTGGAAGATGATTACGATGATCTTACAGAAGTTGATTCTAAATTGATGCGCCTCGCTTTAGATAAGCAATGGAAATTGATGACTAATGATTTCAACTTAAATAAGGTAGCTCGTGTACAAGGTATTGAAGTACTCAATCTTAATGAGCTCGCTAATGTACTTAAACCAGCGCTCATTGCAGGTGAATGGATTCGCGTGCAAATTATGAAAGAAGGTAAGGAGGTACATCAAGGCGTTGCGTATCTCGACGATGGTACCATGATTGTTGTGGAAGATGGTAAACCTTATGTAGGTCAAACCGTAGAGGTTATGGTTACATCTATCTTACAAACCAGTGCTGGTCGCATGATCTTTGCTCGTGTAGATGGAGGACAAAATGGACAAGGTAATTAGTTGTATTGTTCTCGCTGCTGGTGCTGGGCGCCGCATGGGATATAAAGAAAACAAGATATTTATACCTTTAGGACGATTTTCTATTATTCAGCGTACACTACAAAATGTAGCAAAGGTTGAAGGTTTGAATGAGATTATTCTTGTTGTAGCCGATGGTGAACAAGAGTATATGATAAAACATATTCAAGAGTTGGATTTAACTGTTCCCGTACACATCGTACTGGGTGGAAAAGAACGGCAAGATTCTGTAGCCTGTGGTCTCAAGGCTGTATCAGAAGATACCAATATAGTTCTTGTTCATGATGGGGCGCGACCTTTGGCTTCTACTAAGATGTTTAGTGATGTAGCTGAGGCGGCTAATCTCTATGGTGCAGCTACTGTAGGTGTTCCGGCTACAGATACCATTAAACGGGTTGATACAGATCATAATGTTTTGGAAACATTACAGCGTAGTGAGTTATATCAAATTCAAACGCCACAAGGCTTTCAAAAAGACTTGTTTGTAGAGGCTCATCAAGCGGCTTATGAAACAAAGTATCTTGGCACAGATGATGTATCTTTAGTAGAGTATGTAGGAAAGCCTGTACATATAGTTGAAGGAGACTATTGTAATATAAAGGTAACAACACCGAATGATATTGCAGTAGCTAAACGATATTTAGGAATTGAGGATACACGTATGCGCGTTGGATTTGGTTATGATATTCATCAATTAAAAGCAGGTCGCCCTTGTATTCTTGGCGGTGTTCGTATTGAATCTGAACTCGGTCCTGATGGTCATTCCGATGCGGATGTTCTCATTCATGCATTGATGGATGCTATGCTAGGTGCTGCAGGTTTACGAGATATTGGATATTATTTCCCGCCTGAAGATGACCAGTATAAAGGGATTTCTAGTATGCTTTTACTAGAAAAGGTTAATTCCTTATTGAAAGAACGTGGGTTACAAGCCTATAATATAGATATTATGGTTATTTCGGAGACACCTAAGTTAAAGCCGCACATCGATACGATGAAGGCGAATTTACAATCTGTTTTAGAAATACCATTAGAACGTATTAGTATTAAAGCGACAACAAACGAAATGCTAGGTGCTATTGGGCGCCGTGAAGGCATTGCTGCACAAGCTGTCGTTTCTGTATATGAAGGAGAGGTATAATCATGAGTTACATGAAAGTTCGTTTTGCTCCAAGCCCTACGGGTCCATTCCATATTGGTGGTGCTCGTTCTGCTTT
>DXZL01000148.1 GCA_019419725.1 Veillonella sp.
AACGACAGACGGCATAGGAGAGAGTCAATGTTTGTCTATCCAATCCAGAGGGCTGCGTGTGTGTAATTGTTTATTGTGTGTGTAAGTGTATTGTGTATGTGTGTTGTGTATGTGTGTAAGTGTGTATAGTATTATGTGTTTAGTGTTCGTGTATTAAAGGGGTTTGCTTTACAGTAGGATAGGCTTAGGATTAGCTTATTTTACGGCCATACCTGTTTTAGCATCCAATGCAATGGATACAGGTTTGTTTTGTGCATCATGGAACTCTACAGTATATATAGGTTTACCATTTTGGTTCACTACAGACCAAGAGTTAATACCAGTTGCTACATTGCCAGTTTGTGCGAAGGCTGCATTGATCGCCACATGTGGAGGTAACACAGTACCAGCATCAATAGCACTAGCTTCCATGGATGCATCATATGCTTTAGGAGTACCTTCAGTTACATTACCAGTTGCCACATCTAGAGTCATGGAATGGGCCCCACTAGTATTGAAACCGTCTACTTCATAAATAGCAGTTTTATCGGCAGCTTTGAAGGATACATTAGTAATCTTAGAGTCGCCATATTTATTTTCAAATTGATCGATTAAATAATTCGCACCAATTACGAAAATACTATTTTGATCGATTACGCCTGCTTGTTTACTTGTTGTGCTAGAATGTGATTTTCCACTTTTAGAGTTTTTTTTTCCTCTTTAGTAGTTTCTTTTTTGTCAGCTTTTTTATCTGCTTTTACTTCTTTAGTTTCTTTTACAGCTTTATCAGCTTTAACTGCTTTGTCAGCTTTTACTTTAGGCGCTTTGTGTGCTTGCGCTTTTTTAGTATTTTTTTCGTCTTTATTTGCTTCTACTTTTTTATCTGCTGCACGTACTACTTTAGCTTCGCTAGGAGCTTTTGCTACTGCTGCAGTTTCAATTGTAGGAGTTGCTGCTGCTGGATTAGCTGCTGCTGGAACTACAGTGTCTTGAGCAACTGGAGCTTTTACATCTTGAGTTGCTGTTGGAACTGGTGTAGTATCTTTAGCTGCTGGTGTAGCTGGAGTCACTTCAACTTTAGCTGTTGTAGGAGCTACTTCTGCTTTAGCTGCTACTGGAGCTACTTCTGTTTTAGCTGCTGGAGTCACTTGAATGGTAGGAACTACTTGATGAGTAGCAGGTTCTGCGATAGGAGCTGCAGTAGCTGCTACCTCTTGAGTTACAGGAACTGGTGTTGCTTGTTCAGCTGCTGTTACTGCTACAGTAGCACCAAATACGCCAGCTACTGCTAAAGCAATACTACTTTTCAAAATAGATTTTTTCATAATATCCTCCTTGATAATCCATATATATGCAAAACTACGCATATATATTTTTAACCAACTCGGTGTTATCGTTATAGTTCCAAAACATATATCTAGCGTGGACTGTAGATATATAGTCTGGAAATTCCCGATATATTTGAGTTCTGTCCTTTGACTGGACACATATTATCCATAATCTATGAAATAAAAATGTAGAACCCATCGGTCCAGCTTATTTTGGCGTGAGTCTAAAATGAATTTATATGTAATTTAAATGAAATTCTATAGTATTCGATTTACAATTAAGTATTATATGAACCAAATCTAAAAAGCTATATATCCCATGTATAAAGGAACCACGGCCTCTCATTGTACTTCTCATAATCTAAACATCCCATTTCATGAGCAAACTTTCACAAAAAAACTCCTTAAAACTATCATTTACTACAAAAAAGACAGTTTTAAGGAGTTTAATTGTTATATTTAAAATAATAAGCCCTTAACTATTAAGTTGTATTTACTAATTATAGAAAGGTTTAATCATCAAATTTAACAGATAATAAAGTACCATTCATAGCATCAATTCGTACATCTACCTCTTTGTCACCTTCTGTACCGAAGCTAACTTTGTATACTATTTTACCTTTATCATACTGTACAGACCACCCATTAAGGCTTGTCGCTTTGCCTTGCGTTTGAGCATATGCAAAATTAACTACTGCTGCTGGCGGTAAGATTTCACGAGGATCAAAGGATTTTTTCTTTAAAGATTTATGGAAGTCACCTTCACGTTTTTCAAAGATTTGATTTGTGGCATAGATATACGTAAGTTCATATTTGCCACTTTCATCAAAACCATCTACATCATATCTAATTTGACCACCATCCGCATCAAAGGCGATTTCTGTGATAGCTGCATTTGGATGATTCTGAATAAATGCATTTAATAAACCATTGGCACCTACAATCGCTGCATGGTTTCCATCAACAACGGCAACAGTTGGTTCTACCGCTACTAAATGGGCTGCACTTGCATTTGGCATACCAAACACTGCTGCCAAGGCTAATACAAGGCTACCTTTTACAAATAAGGATTTCATAGGCTCCTCCATCTCTCAAACAGGACCATAGTGTGTATATATACAATTATACACTAAATCGATACGATTTATTAATCTTTATTTATAATATTAATGCATAGACAACTCCCCTATGATACAATGCACGTAGAATATTTTTTACTACAAGTGAGACGATTATGATTTCATTATATCCTACCATATATCACACATTTCAATGCAAAGCAGATCGATGTGAAAATACATGTTGTCAACTTTGGACCATCGATATCGACGAGGCCACTGCTGAACGCTACCATACTATGACAGGCCCTCTTGGTGAAAGCTTACGCCAAGCTATCACTGTGGATGATGAGGGCAGCCATTTCGTGTTTTCTAAAGAACAACCAATGTGTCCGTTACTCAATGAAAACGGTCTCTGTAAGGTTGTGCTCGAACTCGGTGAAGAAGGCCTATGCGATACATGCCATATGCATCCACGTTTTTATAAATACATTGAAGACCTCGAACTATGTGGGGTCGGTCTATCCTGTGAAGCATCAGTTGAACTACTCGCAGAGGATACTCAATCCGATCAGGTAATCTTTACCATTGAAGACGATGATGATGAGTTTAGTCCTGACGAGCGTTTAACTATTCAGAATATATTTGAACTATTAGCCTTTGATATAGATTCATCATACTTTCTATACAGCCCAAATCCTGATGTACAATATTATGCGAAACTGTTAGATTTATACGGTACCACAGAACCTATCGATGAAGAATGGACTGTACAAATTAATACATTATCTCATGACATAGAAAAACTTATTACCGCTGTACAAAGCTATATAGCAAATCACGATATGGGGCTATTCAACAAGGTGTTCCAATACATCTTATATCGTCAAATCGATATGCTAGCAGACTATTCTTTGGAATCTATCCTCTCCTACGCAAGAGATGGTGTAGAATACATACTAATCACAAGTGCTATAGAGGGTTCACCGCTTAAACAAGTCGCAAGATGGTCCCAACAAATCGAATACGATGAAGACAATGTAGAACTACTATTACAACATTATGATTCTCTTCAATAATGACAAACTACTTTTACTAAAATTTCATTCAAAGCAATCAGAACCACCCGTAAAACGGGTGGTTTGCTCACGGGCTATAAGCCCGTAGT
>DXZL01000149.1 GCA_019419725.1 Veillonella sp.
GAGATACCAAATGCCAAGTATAGTTTAGGGCTTACAGTTTTACCTGTTTGGCCTACTTGGTATGGCAATTCAATCCAGCCTTTTTCAACGAGTGGACGTGTAGCACCTACTACGCCACCGATAGCTTCAGCAAGTTCGTAAAGTTTATCGAAGTTTTCTTTAGAGCCCATGCCACGGCCACCAGCTACGATGATATCCGCTTCTTGGATATTGTAACCATCTTTGCTGAACGGAATGAAGTCGAGGCGTTTCATGCGAATGTCTTCAGGCTTGAGATCAAATTGTTCAATTTGAATACGGCCCCAGCTATCTGCAATACGTTCAGGCTTTTTAAATACGTTAGGACGTACGGAGCCCATTTGAGGACGATGGTTTGGAGAAATGATTTCTGCCAAAATATTGCCGCCCAAGGCAGGACGTGTCCATTCAACAAGGCCTTCATTGGTATCTACCGTCAAGATTGTACAGTCCGCTACAACACCGTTTTGCATGCGACCAGACATGCGAGGCGCCAAGTCACGACCGTTATTAGTAGCACCAATCAAGAGAATATTAGGCTTATGATCTTCAAAGAAGTCTGTTAAGACCTTCGTATAGCCATCCGTTGTATAGTATTTCAAAAGCGGGCTTTCAAAAACGTGAACGATATCGGCACCGTGTGCTACGAGTTCCTCTGCTTCGGTTTGAACATTCTCGCCCAATAGCATAACTTGAACGAGCTGGCCCAATTCCTTAGCGATACGGCGAGCTTGGCCGATCAGTTCATACGTAACCGGATGCACCACGTCATCGATGGTATCGGCTACGACAAAGACGTCTCTATATTCATCAAAATTTGTCACGGCCATTACCGGTCACCTCCTTTAGAACCTTCATCACCTTTAGCAGCTGCTACCGCCTTAAATTCACTAGGGGATACGCTTTCAACAGACGCAGCCCGTTGCACAGGGTCTTTTACATCTACACCCTCATCATTGTCCTCAGCCACCTCAACAGGCGCATCATTTGGCACTAATAGATGGGCAAATTTATCTGGTTTAATATGGTAAGCCAATTCGAGAACCTTTTTAGCCCCTTCCTCTATGGATGGCAACATTTCTACCTTACCGCGGAGAGGTGGTTGGTACACCTTGCGCACACGCGTAGGGGAACCGTTAAGACCGATACGGCTTTCATCAATATGCGGCATATCGCGCAATGTAACGTGAGTAATGGTATCGCGTTTCGCATAAATAGAGCTCCAAAGGCCTGGTTGGCGTGGCTCGTTGAGCTCAGCTGTCGCTGTAACCAATAACGGCAATGGAACCTCTACGATTTCATAGCCATTTTCATGTTGTCGTTTTACAACTGCTTTTTGAGCTGCTTGATCTACAGATAGTTCACAAGCATAGGTAGCTTGCGCCATACCGAGTTCCTCTGCAATTTGAGGGCCTACTTGTGCAGTATCGCCGTCGATAGCTTGTTTACCGCAGAAGATAATTTGGAACTGACGGTTCATAGTTCGTTGAATATGACGGATGGCAGATGCAATTGTATAACTTGTAGCCAATGTATCGGCACCACCGAACGCGCGGTCTGTAACGAGTACTGCATCATCGGCGCCGAGGGACAAACACTGGCGAAGCGCTTCTTCAGCCTGTGGAGGGCCCATGGATAAAACGGTTACACGACTACCTTCATATTGGTCTTTCACCGTAAGAGCCGCCTCTAACGCATGCATATCATCAGGGTTTACAATGCTAGGCAAGCCTGTGCGGATGAGATTATTTGTTTCCGGATCCAGCTTAATCTCAGATGTATCTGGAACCTGTTTGATACATACTAATAACTCCATACACTCACCCCTGTCTAAATTCTACGCCCTTAGCGTTACGCGGATATTTCCAAGTTTTTACGATTGTTTCACCACAAAGAACACGGCATGTACCGCATTCTAAGCAACCGGCGAAATCAAAGGCTAAATCGCCGTTTTCTTGCAATGTATATAGACCGGCAGGACAACCATTGACGAGCTTCATTTTCTCTTCAAGGCTAAAACCAGCGCCATCCACCAAGATATGAGGAGACGTTTCATCTACATAATATTTATTGGCGCCCAAACGCTCTTCTAATTTCATAGGGAACGCACCCCTTTCCAAGCATCACGAATCAAGGTAAATAGGCCAATGTCTCCGACACGGCGCATAATTTTTTTCATCATTGGCACTGCACCATCACCGTTTACAGTGAATACGTCGTGCATCAAATTATTAACAAATGCTGGGTATTCATTGAAAATACGCGGATGGGTAGCGAGGAATTTAGGCATATTTTTGTAACGCTTCAAGTCCTTCAGTAACCAAGAACTCTTGATTTGACGTTCATACAATTTAGCTACGCGATCCATATTTTCATCGCGCAAGGCTACGTTAACTGCATCTGCTGCGCACATACCGGACTCGATAGCAAGGTCCATACCACGAATAGTATACCCAAGATTCATACACATGCGCGCCGCATCGCCAACGATAATATAACCATTACCACCCAATTTAGGCATCGATTTATAGCCCCCTTCAGGTACGAGGTGGGCACTATGTTCTTTCAACTGGCCATTTTTCAACAATGGAGCAATTCTTGGATGGCTTGTGAAAGCTGAAAGCATATCGTCTACAGAGCGATCGGCTTTACCGATGTCTTCAAGGCCCACAACCATACCCACAGAAAGGCTATCTTTATTTGTATAAATAAAGCCGCCCCCCAATAAGCCCGAGGTCATATCACCTAGAGTAAGCCACGCCATACCGTCATCTCCAGACAACATGAGACGATTTTCAAGGTCCTCTTTTTTAAGTTTGTATACCTCTTTTACCCCTACTGCCATAGTGCTTGGATCGGTAGGAGCTGTAAGGCCTGCTTTTTCTAATAATACTGTATTAGAGCCTTCTGCGATGATAACAAGTTTTGCATATACTTCATCATCGTGGCAACGAACGCCAACAACGCGTTGTTTCTTACCTTCACCTTCAGTAATAAGGTCTGTTACCTGTACATTAGATACGAGAAGAGCACCTTTTTTCTCAGCCTCTTCAGCGAGCCATTTATCGAATTTGGCGCGTAATACTACGTAGGATTCTTCGTTCGGTTGTCCATCTTCGTAGCTGTATTCAATAGTCGTCATTTCATTGCCGGAGCCAATAGAAATACGTTCTTTTGTTACCTTACGTTCCAATGGGGCACGATCTCTAAAGTCCGGTACTAACCGTTCTAAAGAATGCGTATAGATACGTCCACCCATCATATTTTTAGCGCCTGGTGCGGTACCACGTTCAATGAGTAAAACCTTTACCCGTTGCTCCGCAAGGCGTAACGCCGCCGCAGAGCCTGCTGGGCCTGCACCAACAACGATAACGTCAAATGTTTCATTGCGATCAATTGCCATATACTCAGCTCCTTTAATCAAAGCTTAGACTTACATAAGTTCATATAGTATATATATTTCTCTATTAAGAACCAAAATACCTTTAAAAATTA
>DXZL01000015.1 GCA_019419725.1 Veillonella sp.
CGTTACCATCTGATACAGGATTTCCTTTTGAAGCAGCCCTTCGTCAGCAAGACTTTAACTTCATTTGTGAAGTAAAGAAAGCATCTCCATCTAAGGGCATTATCGCTGAGCACTTTCCCTATTTAGACATTGCCAAAGAATATGAAGTGGCTGGTGCTGCGGCTATCTCTGTACTGACAGAGCCAGACTTCTTTAAAGGTGATAAAAAATATCTCCAAGAAATTGCAAGCACTGTTAAAATCCCTGTACTTCGTAAGGACTTTATCATCGATGAATACCAAATCTACCAAGCAAAGGTATGGGGCGCTAGTGCAATCCTATTAATCTGTGCATGCCTCGATGTACCAACATTGACCAAGTTCCGTGAGTTAGCGGACTCTCTTGGCTTATCCTCCTTGGTAGAGGCTCACGACGAAAAAGAAGTACAAATGGCTATCGATTGTGGAGCACGCATTATTGGTGTTAATAACCGTAATTTGAAAGACTTTACTGTAGATGTACAAAATAGTGTGCGCTTGCGCAATCTCGTTCAAGACGATGTGATTTTTGTATCTGAAAGCGGTCTAGAAACACCAGAGGATATCCAAGTATTGCGCGATAACAATATTGGAGTAGCCTTGATGGGTGAAACCTTCATGCGTTCTCCTAACAAGGTTGAAAAGTTGGCATATCTCTATGGTCCCACATACTACACTCCAAAGGTTAAGATGTGTGGCATCTCTAAAGTAGAAACAATTCCGGCTGTTGTAGACGCAAAGCCAGACTACATGGGCCTTGTATTTGCACCAAGTAAACGACAAGTCACTGTAGCCCAAGCTAAAACATTAGTGGAAGAACTACATAAGCAATATGCAGATAGATACGATACAGATGTAACACAATGCAATGATGATACAGTACAAGCTGGAACAGTAGGGATTAAAGCATCAGAAAACGTGCAGATCTTTGAAGAAAATACTAATTCTGACGCTATTAAAACGGTAGGTGTCTTCGTCAATGAAACAGTAGATAATCTCGTTACAATCGCTAAAGAAGTCAATCTTGATGCGGTGCAATTGCACGGCGATGAAGATGAAGCTTTCATCCAAGCTCTCAAAGAGAAAACAGATGTAGAGGTTTGGAAGGCTGTTCAAATCCGGAGCGCTGCAGATGCAGAGGCGTGGATCGATAGTAGTGCGGATATACTATTATTTGATGCGTACCATAAGGATGAACGCGGCGGTACGGGCGAAGTGTTCGACTGGTCTTGCTTAGATGAGTTTGAACGTCCCTTTATGCTCGCCGGTGGTATCGACAGTACTAACGTGGCGCGTGCTATCCGCACAGTGCGCCCTTACGGTATAGATATTAGTAGCGGTATTGAAACAGATGGCGTGAAGGACGATAAGAAAATTAAAGCTTTCACCAACATTGTGAGAACAATAGCTCACTAAATCACAAAAAATACATAAATCTAGGATATAATAATATTTTAGACACATCCGATGGAATTCATCGATTGTTGAGATAGATGCCAATAGTAACGCTATACAGGCGTGTTAGTAGGAATGGCATATGGAAAGGTAAGTTATATGAGTGAACAAAGACATGGTTATTTCGGCTCCTTCGGTGGCCAATTTATGCCAGAAACATTGATGAATGCAGTCATCGAATTGGAAGAGGCATACAACAAGTACAAAGATGATCCTGATTTCGTGCGCGAACTCGAGGATTTACATAAAAAATATACAGGTCGTCCATCCCTTTTATACTATGCAGAACGCATGACAAAGGATCTTGGGGGCGCTAAAATCTACTTAAAACGTGAAGATTTGAACCATACTGGTTCTCACAAATTGAATAACGTAATCGGTCAAATGTTATTGGCAAAGCGTATGGGTAAAACTCGCGTTATTGCTGAAACTGGCGCAGGTCAACACGGTGTAGCAACAGCTACTATCGCTGCGTTGATGGGCATGGAATGTGAAGTATACATGGGTGCTGAAGACTGTGAACGTCAAGCACTTAACGTATACCGTATGGAGTTGTTAGGTACTAAGGTGCATCCTGTAACAAGTGGTACTAGCACGTTAAAAGATGCTGTTTCTGAAGCGATGCGCGAATGGACAAACCGCATGTCCGATACGCACTATGTATTGGGCTCTGTTATGGGGGCGCATCCATTCCCGATGATCGTTCGTGATTTCCAATCCATCATCAGCCGCGAAGCGCGTGAGCAAATCCTTGAAGCAGAAGGTAAATTGCCAACAGCTGTTATGGCTTGCGTAGGCGGTGGCTCCAATGCGATGGGCATGTTCTATCACTTCATTCCTGATGAAGGGGTTCGCCTCATCGGTTGTGAAGCGGCTGGTCGTGGTGTTGATACAGAGGAACATGCAGCAACAATCGCAAAAGGTTCTGTTGGTATCTTCCATGGCATGAAATCTTACTTCTGCCAAGACGAAGATGGCCAAATTGCCCCAGTATATTCTATCTCTGCAGGTCTTGATTACCCTGGTATCGGCCCTGAACATGCGTACTTGCACGATAGCGGTCGCGCTGAATATGTACCTGTAACGGATGATGAAGCAGTAGATGCTTTCGAATACTTGTCTCGTTTAGAAGGCATTATTCCAGCTATTGAAAGTGCTCATGCAGTGGCGCATGCTCGTAAAATTGCGCCTACTATGAGCAAGGACGATATCATTATTATTTGTTTATCTGGTCGCGGTGACAAAGACGTAGCGGCTATGGCGAAATACAGAGGGGTGGATCTTCATGAGTAAAATTAAAGACGCTTTCACAAAGGGTAAGGCATTCATCCCATTCATCAGTGCTGGTGATCATGGTATCGAGAATACAGAACGTTATATTCGCGTCATGGTGAAAGCCGGCGCCGACATGGTAGAAATTGGTATTCCATTCTCCGACCCAACAGCGGAAGGCCCAGTAATTCAAGAAGCGAGTACACGTGCATTATCTACAGGCGTAAAAATTCACGATATCTTTGATATGGTGCGTCGTTTGCGCAGTGGTGATGATGCAGTGACAGTACCACTCGTGTTCATGACCTACTTGAATCCAATCTATGTATTCGGTCGTGAAAAATTCTTTACCCTCTGCGAAGAGGTTGGTATCTCTGGTGTTATCGTGCCAGATATGCCGTTTGAAGAAAAAGGGGAACTCGCTAGTGTAGCTAATAAACACGGCGTTGAAGTGGTATCTTTAATTGCGCCAACATCCGAAAACCGCATCGAAATGATCGCAAAAGACGCAGAAGGCTTTGTGTACTGCGTATCCTCCCTCGGTGTTACAGGCATGCGTAGCGAAATCAAAACGGATATTAAATCCATCGTTGAGACCATTCGCAAATATACAGATATTCCTGTAGCCGTTGGTTTCGGTATTTCTAAGCCAGAACAAGCGGAAGCGATGGCGCGCGTATCTGACGGTGCTATCGTAGGCTCTGCTATCGTTAAAATCGTGGCAGAACACGGTGAACATGCTGACCAAGCGTTATTTGACTACGTACAATCTATGAAGCAAGCTGTGCTAAAAGCTGACGCATAATAACAGCTACCGCATAATAAAATAGATAATACAATTCATACTAAAAAGGACGTTATACATGTGTATAACGTCCTTTTTAGGTTAGTTAGTTTAGTTATGTGTTATATGACTGGATAACCAGTTATGAAAGGGGAATGATTAGCCGTTTGTAGATTCGGAACGTTGATGACGTTCGCTGCGTTTAGCAGTGGCATTTTTATCATGTTTTTCACGTTCAGAAATTTTGTGTTTTCTATGTTTCTTTTGATCTGGTTTGAACCATGGATGAGCACTGCTGTCTACTGTACCATCATCGTTCTTTTCCATGCGATGGTTTTCACCGATTTTGAAGTGGTAATCTTTAGCTTGCGCTACATTGGCACCAATGCCTACTGTTAAGAATGCTGCCAAGCTGGCCATAGCTACTACTTTAGTCAATTTAGCGTTCATAATTATTATCTCCTATACAAACTTAATTGCACGAATTTTAGTTGTAAAAAATATATTATTAGTATAGGTAAAATCAATGAAGAAAAAATGAAATGTAAGCCTTGGTAAAGCATAGTATAATAGGATTATCTAAGTTTGTATAATATCTAAATATAGTAGGAGTTTTATGAAACAGAGAGTATATGAAATCCTCTATCGCGAGCTAGTAGAAAACTATGCAAATGGTAAAGGACGAACAACGACAGCCGATTTTTGGCTTACCATAAGCGCTATGACCTTTGTATACGGTCTAGTTATATTCATAGCAGGTCTTGCTACCTTCATTCCTTATGGATTTTTATATGCTATATCCTTAGGGGGCGGCGTATTGACTGCATTGACGGTAGTATTAACATTGCCGACTATTATGCTAGTAGCAAGACGGTTGCGTGATTCTAATAATGATCCAACCTTGATGATCCTTGTCTTTGTTCCTATTTTAGGATGGTTGGTTTTGCTATATCTATTATGTAAACGGTCGGCTCCAACACAAGAAGTAAATGTAACTAATGAACAGATATCTGTAGAATCTAACATAAGCAAAAATCGGTCTGTTTCGGGTGTTTTTATCACGGCTATCCTTGTTTTGGGCTGGATTGCTAGCAGTGTAGGGACATCTATGATGGGTCATAACTATATGGTAGAAGAAACAGCCTTTGGTAATTTAGGGCATGGTGCTTTTACCAAAAAAGCAAATCGTTTACTACGTAGTGATTCTGCTACAACTGAAGGTTATCTAGTTGTGAAAGAGTATTACCAAGCACTTGCGAATGGGGATTATCATAGTGCGTATCGAGAATTGAGTAGTCGTGAAATGGAACGATATGGCACCTTTGATCTTTGGCAACAGGCTAAGGCGAAGGAACAACGTTCTGCTGTAGAATCTATACAATTAGACTATGTGTCTCAAGATATTGATGATGATGTAACGGTGGATTATATCGGATATAGAGTGGACTTTGTAGATAAAAGACCATCTATGTTAGTACGTTTATATAATGTGGGTAACGGTTGGAAAATCGTTGGTTTTGAAGAGTTTGAGGAGGACTAGTATGGCATCTGTAAATGTATATGATTTAAACTATACCGATGCCTTCGTGCTAGGCATCAAAAACTACGCCAATTTTAAAGGTCGTGCGAGCCGTAGTGAATACTGGCGATTCATGGCTGGAATGATGATGGTTCAAGGAACACTAGGGGTCGTAGCCATTCTTTGTAAAGGTATTGGTCTTTATAACTTCGAGTCTATTATTGATACGATTACGTTGTTAGTCACTTTATTTTTCGTGATTCCCAATATTGCCATCACAACGCGACGTATGCATGATATTGGACGTAGCGGCTGGACTCAACTGATTTCCTTTATTCCCATTATAGGCTTCTTTATATTCTTGAACTATGAATTGAAACGAGGCGATGAAGGAGAGAATGGTTATGGTGAAAGAACTGCCTATATACCTATTACTAGGAATATAAGTGAATCTACAGGGCTTGAATCAACTCCATCTCGAAAACAAGACTGGGTTATGGGCATTACCATCTTTGTTCTCCAATCCATCGTCTTTGGTGATACTATCGGTGATATATTATGGTATGGCATTAATGCCAATGGTTACATATAGTATTAACCTGTATCAAATAGCATACTTATTATTTTATTTTATAAAAGTTTAACAACTCCTTTATAGACAATATAACACTTTGTAGTAAAATGAAATCAAGATGAATTTAAAAATATAGATATGGTTATGTTACAACATATCTAAGTTACTATATGTGTTAAGAACAACAGGACTTTATGAGCTTCACTGTTTCCTGCTGTGAATGGAAGGAGTTTAGTATGAGACCTTGTCCCTATTGTGGACACGAGGTGTTAAAAAGTGAACGATACTGTCCAAACTGTGGACGTATTCGTAAAGCACCCATTTCGTTAGATAAATATAGTCTAGGCATGATTGAAAACTTTAAACAATGTTTTGTTTATAAATACGCTGACTTTGAAGGGCGTGCTAGCCGTAGCGAATATTGGAATTTCTTTTTGGTGTATCAATTGCTATTTGTAGCGATTCTATTCACCTGTGCATTCTTGAGCTATATTAGTCCGCTCTCTAGTGTGGTTGGCGTTGGCTTCGGGCTAGTCATTCTTGTACTTATGTCCGTCGTTATGGTCATCCCTAGCGTAGCTGTTGCAGTACGACGCTTGCACGATCAAGGCCGTTCTGGCGGAATTGTCTTTGTGGGACTCGTTCCTGTCATTGGTACAATTATATTGTTAGTGTTAATGGCTCTTCCTGGTGAAAGCCATACAAACCGTTTTGGATCACCAACAGGGCACGTCATCCTCACAAAACAAATGGCCCACAAAATTGGCTTAATAGATGCTACACCTACAACAGGCCTTACAGCAGGATTACTATGTGCAATCTTTGTGCTGTGGTTCTTGGTAGATCGATTACTAACGACAAGTGTGATGTAGTCATATAAATAATATATTTTTTTATAAAAGAAAGCTCCTACTTAATGTAGGAGCTTTTGGTGTTATTTACTACTAGTTAATATACTATCATCAAAGGTGATTTTATCTATGATGACAAGATTGTGGTTAGATCCGATAGCACGATTACCATATTTATGGAATTTTGTTTCTAATTCAAGACGTCTAGCATTTTGCATTTGCTTTAAAATATCATTAGTTACATCTGGAGATGTTTCTTTTTTATATCGAATACCATTAATTAATAACGTATTGTCTTTTTCAATATATCTAATGATTGTACGACCTTCATCATAGCTAAGTTGGTTTTTATACTTATCTTTTTCTTTATCATCTTTTTCATTTTGAGGTGTAATCTCTCTAGCTGTTGTTGTCCGAGAGTCTTTTTGAAGAATAAAGTTGATGTTATACGTATTATTGGCTTGCTTTACACTATCATCAATTGATGGGAAGAGAGTTCCATGAGGACTAGGGTAGTTTTTCTCTGATTTATAAAATAGTTTATCTTCTGTTACCATATATTCTTTGCCATTTTCTTGGAATGTTATACGGTACATAACATTGTTGCCATCATAGCCAACCCAAGTTCCTAGATACTTGTTTTCGCTTTCACTTTTGCCGCAGCCTACAATGATAATAGTAGATAACAGCATAACCATAATTAAGCTAAGTTTAAGAATGTATTTCATATGCCATATCTCCTTATTTTGCGGTATCTAAAATAGAATCATTAAAGGAAAAATCAAATTGAATTGTTGGCTTTGGTTTAAAACTACCAAATGTATCTTTTTTGCGTTCTTCCACAACAAGTTTTTTCATATCTTCTTTTAAGGCTGGTAAATAGGCTTGAACAGAATTATCGTCGGATTGCTTTTTGAAGATTACTTTGTCGAAAACTAAGGTGCCATCTTTTTCGTTATAAATAATTGGTTTAGGACCTACATCTAATTTATTGTCGATAGCAACAGTAAGTTTGTTGTGTAAAGAATCACTAGACTTTGTTAAGAGATAGTCTGCATTGGCAGGAGCTGTATCCCCGCCATTTTTAGTGTCATCGGCTTCCTCAAGACCACTAAAAAAATAATCCATTAAAGGATAATAGGAGTAATCATATAAAGATACTAATAGTTGGCCGTCGATATTTTCA
Organism: Veillonella sp.; assembly: GCA_019419725.1. Taxonomy (GTDB): domain Bacteria; phylum Bacillota; class Negativicutes; order Veillonellales; family Veillonellaceae; genus Veillonella. The sequence goes on from DXZL01000015.1 coordinate 7,659, forward strand.
ATGATTAATTCTTGAATATCATCTTTATCATTAGTTTTATTATAAGCAATCCAAGTGCCTTCAAATTTGCTGTTAGCATTATTGTTTTTGTTATTATTATCACTACCACATGCAGTTACGAAGAGCATCGTAAAAGTGAGTAATAGTGTAATTATAAAGTTACGTTTCATATGCTCTCCTTATGCTGCATCGCCATAATATTTACGACGTAAGTAGAAAATGTAGCCACCACCAATGACAGCAACAATAGCTACGCCGATGCCAATATAGAATAACCAACCGTGGCTTGGTTTAAAAATAAAACGAATATGACTGTTTTGCGTAAAGGTAACAGTATTTTTATCTGTTAGTGTTCCGGTTTGAACACTTGCTGGATCAATTTCACCAGATACGGTAACTGTTGTTTTGCCTTGAGATGTTCCTAAATCTACAATATAAGTACCAGAAGTTGTTTTTTCTAAGGCAAGTAAAGGCCCTTGGTTTTTATTTCTTAACGTCATAGCATCTCTAACTTTATTAAGTTCTTCAACGTTGTTGAACTTTGAGTTAACAGTCCAAACATTATAAGGTGTTTCATCACCATTATCTACAGTAATCTCTTTTCCTTGATCATCAAGAGCCTTGATGGTATAGTCTTGAATATTGTATTCATTTATAATTTCTGTAATAGAGTCTTTTGGCAATGGGCCAGCTTGTGAATTGATTTGAGCATTCCAAGTGCCACTACCATCACTATCAATTTTTACATCTGAATCTATTGTGGCACACCCAGATAGTAGTAACATACATAAACTAAGAATCATAAGGGATAATTTTCTCATAGTATTCCTCTCTTTCGCACTACAAATATAAACTATCTATAAAATGTTATTTATGATATATTGTACATTAATTAGATAAATCTAGGCAATATGTGTGGTTGAAAGGAATGATGAAATGTTAATGAAGTTTAAACAGGTTGGTATGTTTAAAAGTATATTAATTATTTTAGTGATAATTTGTGCTTTAGTAGGCGTTGGATACGGCGTATATAAAAATATGACGTATAAGAGTACTCCAGAGTATTCGCTAAAGTTGATTTACGATGTGATTCAAAATGGTGATGAAGAAACATTAAAAAAATTAATTGATATTGATACTTTGGCGAATAGGAGATATGAAAAAAAGTTAGCTCTTTATAGACAATTAATAAACGAAGGTAAGGAAAAAGAGATTTTATTTCCCTATAAAAATCGAAAGGTAAATCTTGCTGAGTTAGAGCATTTATTAGCTAACGACCGTTTTAATAATGATATACATACTATTTTTACAGGTGGTGATGTAGATTCTCTAATGAAAGGGGAATCTCCAAATGCTAGATTTGTTGAGCATATTCTTATGTTACGTGAAGTTGATAGATTTAAACTAATTTCTTTAGAAACATATAAGATGTCCTCGGAACAAATTAGCGTTGTAATTGTTGGTTTAGATACAAAAGATAATAACTTGAAAAGTTTGTCTCTAGAAATGAAACAATTGTCAGATGGTATGTGGAAAATAGTTTGGTATGATTTTGCTTCTTTTGGATTTCCTGATTTAGAGCGAGATTATAATTAGTCTAATTACTCTAATTACTCTAATTACTCTAATTAAATAACTATAACTTAGTAGAATCTATTTGACAATATAGGTCTAGGAGCCCTATAATTATCTATTATATGAATATTGCGTTGAAAAAGACGGCACGTCTCAGACGGATTTAGTAGAGACCAAACTCATGGGCTGAAAGGTTTGGAAATCTAGAGATTTGCGGATCACTTTGGAGCAAGCGGCAACGCCGCCGGTGAACACCGTTATATGTTTAAGTGGCTTTCACTGTTTACGTGACTAGCTCGCCTAATGTGTTACAGTCATGCGCTAGCATGGTCTGACAATCAAAGAAAAGCAGGGCGAAGCTTTCACCAGTAACGAAGGTCAGTAGGGTGGTACCACGGATATTACGTCCGTCCCTTCGGGGGCGGGCGATTTTTTTATGTAAAAGGAGCACATCATGGATTACGGTAAGACGTTACATTTGCCTGAAACAGAATTCCCAATGCGCGGCAATTTGCCTAAGCGCGAACCAGAAATCTTAAAGTTCTGGGAAGACAACAAAATTTATCAAAAACGTTTGGAATTGCGTAAAGACGCAAAACCTTTCATCTTGCATGATGGTCCTCCATACGCAAATGGTAAATTGCACATCGGTCATGCCCTCAACAAAACGTTGAAGGACATCATCATGAAATACAAAACAATGACTGGTCATTATACTCGCTACATTCCTGGTTGGGATACGCACGGTTTGCCAATCGAGCATGCGGTTATTAAAAACACTGGTCTTAACCGTCATGAAATGGCGCCTCTTGATTTACGCAACAAATGTAAGGAATATGCATTGGAATGCGTAGAAACTCAAAAACAAGACTTCATTCGCTTTGGTGTATTAGGTGAATGGGATCGCCCTTATTTGACATTGCGCCCTGAGTTCGAAGTAAAACAACTTGGTATCTTCGGCGAAATGGCAAAACGCGGCCATATCTACAAAGGGCTTAAAACTGTATACTGGTGTACACACTGTGAAACTGCATTGGCAGAAGCAGAAATCGAATATGCTGAGAAAAAATCCTTCTCCATCTACGTAAAATTCCCTTATGTATCTGAGAAAAAGGTTACATTGCCAGCTGGCGTAGATCCAAAACAAGCATACTCCGTTATTTGGACAACTACTCCTTGGACAATGCCTGCCAACGTAGCTATTTCCGTTAACCCTGACCTTGAATATGGTTGGGTAAAAGTAGGCGACGAATACTACTTGATGGCCACTGAACTCGTTGATGCAGCTATGAAAGATATCGGCATCGAAGACTACGAAATCGTAAATCGTTTCTCTGGCGCAGACTTAGAATTGGCTGAATTCAAACATCCATTCGTAGAACGCACATCCACTGTATTGTGTGGCGATCATGTAACACTTGAAGCAGGTACTGGTTGCGTACATACAGCTCCTGCACACGGTGAAGACGACTTTAACATCGTTATGCGTTATAACAAGGAAGGTAAAACTGAACTTCCTATCGTATCCCTTGTTAATGAAACTGGTAACTACACTAAACAAGTAGATGACAACCGTTATGGCGATACTGAATTCCCATTGGCTGGCGTAGAAATTCACGATGCAGAAGTGCCTGTAATCAAAATCTTGGCGCACAACAATGCATTGCTTCACAAATCTAGCTTGCGTCACCAATACGCTCACTGCTGGCGTTGTAAAAACCCTGTAATCTACCGTGCCACAGAGCAATGGTTCTCCTCTGTAGATGGTTACCGTCAACAAGCTCTAGATGCGATCGACAATCAAGTACAATGGATTCCTAAATGGGGCCATGACCGTATCTTCAACATGGTTCGCGACCGTGGTGACTGGGTAATTTCCCGTCAACGTATTTGGGGCGTGCCAATTCCTATCTATTATTGTGAAAGCTGCGGTGAGCACATCATCAACGATGATACGATCAAAGCATTACAAGAAAAAGTAGCCGTAGAAGGCTCTGATGCTTGGTGGGCTCACAGTGCAAAAGAATTGTTACCAGAAGGTTTCAAATGTCCTCATTGCGGTCATGATGAGTTCAAAAAAGAAACAGACATCATGGACGTATGGTTTGACTCTGGTTCCTCTTGGTCTGGCGTACTTGAAGTTAACGGCTTAGATGTACCATGTGCTATGTACCTTGAAGGTTCTGACCAACATCGCGGCTGGTTCAACTCTTCCTTGTTAACTGCAGTAGCAACAACAGGTAAGGCACCTTATAACTCCGTATTGACTCACGGTTTCGTTGTGGACGGCGAAGGTCGCAAAATGTCTAAATCTGTAGGTAATACAGTAGCACCTAGCGACATCATCGACGTATATGGCGCTGACGTTATGCGTTTGTGGGTATCCTCCGCAGATTACCAAGCAGACGTACGTTTGTCTAAAGACATCGTAAAACAATTATCTGAAGTATACCGTAAGATCCGTAATACATTCCGCTTCTTGCTTGGTAACTTGGATGACTTCAATCCAAATACTGACAAAGTGGCTTATGCAGATATGTCCGAATTCGATAAATGGGCATTGTTGCGTTTAGAAGAAGTACGTCAAAAGGTTACTGACGCATACGAAAACTATGAATTCCACATGTTATACCATGCAATTCATAACTTCTGCACAGTAGACTTGAGCTCCATCTACCTTGATGTAATGAAAGATACTATGTACGCTGAAAGCAAAAATAACGTAGCTCGTCGTTCTGCTCAAACAGCAATGTATGAAATCTTGAAAACATTGGTAGCTATGGTATCTCCTGTACTTTCCTTCACAGCAGAAGAAGTTTGGAAGTACATGCCTAAAGAAGAAGGCATGCCTGAATCCGTTATGCTTCAAGATTGGCCACAAGGTCATCCTGAACACTTCAACCAAGAATTGGCTGATAAATGGAACCAATTGTTAGACTTGCGTACATCCGTACAAAAAGCATTGGAACTTGCTCGTCAAAACAAAACAATCGGTCATCCATTGGATGCATCTGTTACAGTATACGCTGAAGGTGCTGCATTCGACGCATTGAACGCCCTTGGTGAAGAAGGCTTGGCTAAACTTGTTATCGTATCCGAAGCTCACATCGTAAATGGCGCTGCACCAGCAGAGGCTGTAAAAGACGAAGAAACAGGCGTTGCAACAGTAGTTGCTCCATCTGAACTTGAAAAATGTGAACGCTGCTGGATCCACCGCGATACAGTAGGTCAAGATAGCGAACACCCTACACTTTGCGATCGCTGCGCAGACGTTGTAAAAACTCTATAATTATAGATACAATAGAAAACCCTTCTCTAATAGGCTTAGTTTGTTTTAAACTAATGTGCATTAGAGAAGGGTTTTTCTTTAGAAAATATTAAAAATTTATAGAAATTTATGAAATCATTGTATGCTATCTTTCTCATAAAACTATCTATCATAATTAGTACTTTATTATTTTCCTCATGAAAAATTAATGTGTAAAAATTTACTCATTTCATATTAAACTTAATATCCTAGTTTAAGATGTTTATAGTTAGTTTAGTTATTGTGCTTATATGAGAAGGAGGAAGAGCAATGGTAGCAACTATCGTTAAAGCAATTTTGGCTGCACTTACTGGTTTAGCAAACGCAATCTTGCCTTTATTCAAATAACAATTTCATTCCCCAGAAAAAAGACCACCCAGCTTGCGGGTGGTCTTTTTCTTATGCCTGAAAATAGAAATCAATTTGTAACATAATGATTTAGAGAATCTTTAAGTGTCGTTTAACTATAAGGAGTTATATTGACTATAGAAACAAGCATACCTATAATGAAGATGAATTAACCATGAAATGAACGTGAAGAACGGGCAGTGTTGTGTGGTTTTATTTCTTATGCAAAACGAGGGGAGCGTATAAGTCATGAGAAGAAACATAATTATTAAGGCGTTGGTGTTAGGGACTATAGGATGTGCGTTTAGTGCTACAGGTTTTGCAGCAAATGTACAAAATGGACATGGCCAAGGTATTACAGATTCTACTACAGAAGTAAATGGGGCTAAGCATGAAGCGGTTCGCTCTAGTTGGATGGATCGTACAGATATTATAGTCGGTACCCAATCTAAGGTAGGGGCTCAAGTTTCGGTAGAAACATTACAACCCTTAACCCATTATGATGAAAACTCTAAATCAGTTCTATTCGTACAAGGTGGCATCGGTAAAGGCGGACAAGAGGATCAAGCTAGCTATTTCTCTGGTGGCAATGGGGGATATTGGTATCCATACAATCCAGTTACTAAAAAAGGCGAACAACGGTATAGACCTGAAGAACATCATAATACTAAATCATTGGGAACTGTTGCTAATGTAGGGTTAGGCTATCGGATTCTCAGTAAACATGAACATGCTTATGTAGGTGTTAATACGTTTTATGATCATTCCTTCTCGAAAAAATATAACCGTATTAGCGGTGGCTTGGAATATGTATCTGGCTTTAACGAAGTTCGCGCTAATATCTATAAGGGATTAAATAGTACAAAATCTGAACCTTATAATGTACCTTTATATGAAGGTTATTTTGAATTCTTGTTAGATGGTGGCACTGCAGGTTATACAGTTTACAAGTCTCAAAAAGCATTGTCCGGATATGATGTAAGCTATGCACGCACCTTTAAGAATGCTCGCTGGGCACGTGCTTATGTAGGTGCTTATCATTGGAATGGCTTAGGCGCCACAACACATGGTGAAGGTCCTGCCTTAACTCTTAATGTTGGTAAAAGCCACGGCTGGCAAGCTGGTACTACATTACAACTTACACCACATGTTTCTCTAGATGTAGGGTATACATCAGACAATAACAATTCTAGTGGTGCCTATGGCTTTGTTAAATATACATTAGGTACATCCAAGTTTGCTTGGCATGGTGGTAAGCATAGTGATGATACTATTACCAATGCACGGGCTAGAATGTTAGATAAAGTAGATCGCAGCCCGATGCGAGTAGGTAATACCTATGAAGAATTCTGGATGGTAGTACCTTATGATCACTTATAAAGGCTAGTGGGGAGACAGTAATATATGATAAGCAAGTTAGTATTTAGAGCCATGGTTTTAGGTGCTGTAGCATGTGCATTTAGTGCTACAGGTTTTGCAGCAGATGTACAAAATGGACATGGACAAGGTATTGCAGATTCTACTACAGAAGTAAATGGGGCTAAGCATGAAGCGGTTCGTTCCAATTGGTTAGATCGAACAGATATTGCTATAGGTGTGCAAACTGGGGGCTCATCTGATTCACACAAGGGGATGTTCCCTAGTGATTATAATAATAACTTTTACAATACAAAATCAGATTACGGGAATATCACTAAAGCCTATATAGAAACATTACAACCTATTACCCATTATGATGAAAACTCTAAGAGCGTTGTGTTCGTACAAGGTCGTATTGGCCGTGGTGGTGAGAAAATCTCCTCTAAAGAGGTAAGAGGTTATTTCACTCCAGACCTTGTAATGTCACCATTTGGGTTTGATGTTTTTACGGAAATCAATACAGATGAAAAAACATCTGAGTCGTTAGGAACGGTTGGTAGCTTAGGTGTTGGTTATCGTATTCTTAGTAAACATGAACATGCTTATGTAGGTGTTAACGCTTTTGTAGATCGTGCTTTCACAGGAAATTACAATCGTATCAGCGGTGGTGTAGAGTATGTGAATGGACTCAACGAAGTGTATGCCAATGTGTATAGAGGCCTTGGTGATAAGGAACTCGTAAAAGGCGGTGGCGGTAATCCATATCCTAAACGGTTGTATCCTAATGGCTATCCAGATACATTCCCATACAATACCATTCCTAGTGAAAATTATAATACCTATGTAGGTGGTGGCGTGTTAGATGGCTACGAAATAGGGATCGTAAGGTCCTTTAAAAATGCACGTTGGGCTCGTGCCTATGTAAATGGGTATCGTTGGAACGGCAATGGATTTAGCCATAAACAAGAATATAATTGGGGGCGTCCAGGTCATTGGTCTGTGCCGTGGTTTACTGCACGAAATGCTAACCATTATAAAGGCATTAAAATCGGTGCTGAATTACAATTGACACCACATATATCTTTAGATATTGGGTATAACAATGCTAATAATATGTCGAAAGGTATATATGGTACTCTTAAATATACATTAGGTACATCTAAATTTGCCTTCTGGGGTGGCAAGCATAGTGATGATACGATTACTACAGCTCGCTCTAAAATGCTAGATAAGGTACGTCGTCAAGACATGATTGTAGAATCCTTTGATGACATTGAATACGATTATTTGGCGCCAATTGATCATCTATAATACCACTGTAGTTTAGATTATAGATATTAAATAAGACATGTAATAATAGGAAAGTAATTTATATGAGCAAGACATTAATGATAAAAGCAATGGTTTTAGGTGCTGTAGCATGTGCATTTAGTGCTACAGGTTTTGCAGCAGATGTACAAAATGGGCATGGCCAAGGTATTGCAGATTCTACAACAGAAGTGAATGGGGCTAAGCATGAAGCAGTTCGTTCTAGCTGGATGGATCGTACAGATATCGTAGTCGGTGTTGGCATGAAAGATTCTGAAGAGTCGAGTAGTCATCACTTCCATAATTTTACGTCTTGGGAAAATCATCCTATTGTGGGGACTTCTGATAAATCCAAATCTACAGAACTCAACAAGTTATACATTGAGACATTACAACCTATAACCCATTACGATGAAAATGCTAAAAGTGTTGTCTTTGTACAAGGTCGTATTGGACGCAGTGGAGAAAAGATATCCTCTAATAAATTAAATAATTATTGGGTTCCAGCTAGACCTGCAGGGACGTTTACGGTATATAATGGGCAAACAGATAAGGAAGAGTCCTTAGGTGTAAATGCTAATGTTGGTGTAGGGTATCGTCGCCTTAGTAAAGGTGAGCATGCTTACGTTGGTGTCAATGCATTCTATGACCATGCATTTAAAAATGGATATAAACGTGTTAGTGGTGGCTTAGAATATGTGGTAGGGCTTAATGAATTCCATGCCAATATTTATAAAAATTTAGGATCTAATGAAAGAAAATATATAGGCCTTCATGGGCGAACTGATACATGGTATGATCCTACAGGATTGTATCCATATGGAATGGATCCTGATCAAAGTCTTTATGATTATGCTAGGGTTGATTATGAAAATCACTGGGCTCTAAGTGAAAATACTGTAGCTAGAGGTTATGATATTGGCTATGCTCGAACATTTAAAAATGCTAGATGGGCTCGTGTCTATGCAGACTATTATAACTGGCGTGGTAGAGAGGCTGTAAAAGTAGGGTATTATAAATTACCTAAACGCGATGCTATTAAAGGCTTTAAAGTGGGGGCAGAATTCCATATTACACCACATCTTACTCTTGATGCGGGTTATAAAACAGCGTCTCATCATTTGAGTGGTCCTTATGCAACTTTGAAATATACAATCGGTACATCTAAGTTTGCTTGGCGTGGTGGTAAACATAGTGAAAGCGTGATTACAACGGCTCGTTCCAAGATGCTTGATAAGGTACATCGCAGTGATATGGTTGTACAAGAAACTGTAGAAGAAACTTATGATCATGGCGTTGTCGATGTAGGTTTATAGGGGCTTCCGCATACACTACCCTCATGATTATTTATAATAGTTTAGCTTGTTCATAGGTTATAAAAAAGGAGCTAGTACATTATGTACTAGCTCCTTTTATGTTCTGGGTCATTTTTATTGTAATGCCTTAGGCACACTGAGTTTTTTCCAATTATCTAGCTCAGGTATTTCCAAGGTGTTGATTGTTTTTTGAATCCAGTAGTTTAAGGATACTTCGTTACCTAACTGTTGTTCAAATAAATAGGTATTGCCTGGTGTATCGAGAGGTTTACCATCCTTGTCGATGGAGTGGCGCATGGATTCTTTCAGATAGAGTTGCACTCTAAAAGGATTTGCGTGATTGCCTCTGAAAATAAAATAGGAGGGGCCAATAAAGTCATGGGTACGGACATTAATTTGTTCGTACTTTTTGTCTTTTAAGCCTTGTAATGCGGTTTGTATCATTGCGTTAGCATCGTCGTACTCCTCAAGTAGGAATGCTTGTTGATCTACATCGAGTACATAATGCCAAGTTGGTTTTTCCTCGTTCGTTTCGATGGACCAGTTATCTCCTAATGCAGGTAATTGGTGCGTATCGTAGAGGTCTTTTAATAGCTGAATGGTATTCTCTTTTTTGAATAGTGCTCGATAGATCATCTCTTGACCTTCTGTAGGGTCATAGCCATGTATTCTGACTTGGTACGTATCACGTGGCATACGCTTTACATCTAGCTTAAAGATGTTTCGTAGCTTGTCTGGTATGGAGAGGAAATGATTGTAAAAGCTCAGTTTCATTTCTTCTTGTGATTCTAAAGCATGCTCGATGGTTTGCCAATCATATAAGGTGGTATCCCATAAGAAGTCATCCATGTTTACAGATAAGCGAGCTGCATTTTGAGGCCATTCAGTGTGACCAGGCCGTACTGTTGAGGTAGACTCTGTAAAGCCCTCTTTATAGTGCCAATGGCCATCTATTTCTTCGAAGGCTGCTAAGCGCTCTTCTGCTTCATTATCGATAGGGATATCCTTCAGCTCTTCATCAAGGTTTGCCTTGTGAGATAGTATATATTGATGAGACTCTTCGTAATAGGCTACAGCGGCATCTAAATCAGGTTTGCCTGTGACATAGCCTTTTTCATAGGCATACCCTAAGGCAACTCGCGTTAAAGCTCGTGTAATATCATAGAAGAGAACACGGTCTTCCTCTTCTAATGCACGCTTTTCTTCATCCAGTACACGTGTTAAGGACTGTACGCCAAAGCGTATATTTTTTGTTACCCCTAAGCCATGGATTCGCATGTAACCAATGTATGGCAAGGAGAACATAAAGCGTTCTTTTGTGGCTGCCATGTGTGTTAAGTCTGCAATGAGACCCCAGTCGAGATGAAGGTGGCCTATGTGGAAAATATAACCGAAGGCCGCTTGCAATGCAGCATAGCCGGCGTCGCTAAAATGCTTAGTAGCTGCGCGACGGTAGAGGCCGATTGCTTTTACAGGATCATACGGAATTAGGCGGCGCAGCTCTTTTGTATCATAAAAGTGATAGTAATAATCCGCTAATTCGGCTGTGCTTTCAGCTTGGCCCAAGGAGGCACCTTTCGTGAACCATGTGAAAGCATCCTCAAATTTTCCATGTTCATGACAGTCTAGGCCCGTGTAGAGCATCATGGTTGGATTACCTAGCTCAGCAGCCGTTAAAGCTACACGGCGCGCATTATCAAAATCGCCTTCGTCGATATAGATATTGCGTAAATTGCCTTGGAACATGGCAAGTCCGTTGTTGAGGGCCTTGTTAAACCATTCTTTGGCGAATGTAGTAGCATTTTCCTGTAATGTTTCGTCTGAGACGGTGCCTTGTAATGCTGCTAGGCGTTCCTGTATAGAACCTTTTTGCAAGCTTTGTTGAATCCGTTTTGCCCAGCTTAGGCGGGGTGGTGTAATCATGTCCCGAGCTAGGCTAATGCGATCATCATCGCGCCAGAAAAAGACATTACCTATAATGTATTGGCAAAAGGCATCACCTTGTTTAGCGTAGTCGTAAATGATACGAAATGCATCATTAAAGGATATTAACATATCCTTTTCAACGGTAGGTGTAATGGTTCCATTGATACGCAATGCTTGTAAGGTGCCAATAGGACTACAGCGGCGAATGCTATCGTGCAAGCATTGATAGGTGCGCATGTTGTTTTCAGGGAAATTAGATTCCTCCCACGTAAAGCGTGGACCTGCGTAGATACGAGCCAATAAAGCATATGCATCAGCTATCTCTCGAGACTCTGGATTGTTTGCTATTTTTAATGCGTCCTCTTTAGTGTCAATTTCGTTTTCCAGAGAGGTAGTCATATCGTTGCGCAAGGCTTGATGCTTCGTTTGCTCAGGGCTTTGCTGATTGTTTACGATGAGCTCTAATTGGCGTAAGCCTTCTTGAGCCATCTCTTGATTATATGATGTGAAAATCATGTGGAAGACCTTTTCTAGGCGTTCCGTAAAGTACTGTGCCATAAGGCCTCCTTTATATTAATTACATTTACTATAGAATACATATTTATTATATAACGAACGTAAGAGACCGCAAAAGAGGAAAAAACCCCTCTGAAGTCTTTCAGAGGGGTCATATTTATCCTAGTTCATAGAGATAGATATTATTTTTTGTTGTAATCGCCGAACCATTTGTCGTAGATTTTTTGGTAAGTGCCGTCTTCTTTAAGTTCTTTAAGAGCTTTATTAACAGCTTCTTGTAAAGCTTTGTTGCCTTTTTTCATGCCAAGAACTGTACCTTCAGCTTTAGTAGGTTCGCCTACGAGTTTAAGGTCTTTGTCAGCACCTTGTTTAAGGTAGTACATAGCCACTGCGTTATCGATGATAGCACCGTCGATTGTACCAGCTTTCAATTCCATGAAGATATTAGCATTGGAATCGATTTGTTTTACTGTTGTATTAGGGATTTTTTGAGCCATTTCAACAGGGATAGTACCGATTTGAGCACCTACAGTATGACCTGCTAATTCATCCATGTTATGGATTGTTGTGTTGTCTTTACGAACAACTGTGATGAAACCGCCTTGATCGAAGTATACATCGGAGAAGTCCAATGCTTTTTCACGTTCAGGCGTAGCATTGATGCCTGCTGCGATCATGTCGATATCGCCAGATTGAACTGCTGGAATCAAAGCATCGAAGCCCATGGATTTGAATTCCATTTTTAAACCTAATTTTTTAGCAATTGCTTCGGACAAATCAACGTCGAAACCAACGTATTTGTCGCCTTCAGTAAATTCGAATGGTGGGAATGTAGTTTCAGAACCTACACGCAATACACCTTCTTGTTGTGTCATTTTTGGTTTGTCATTACCACAACCAGCTAATAAACCCATTGCTGCTACCGCTACGAGGGCGATGGCTGTCAA
>DXZL01000150.1 GCA_019419725.1 Veillonella sp.
TTGAATACGCTTGGAAACGCGTATTAGACCCTGAAGTCCATGCGGACAATGCATATATGTTATATGTATTAAAAAATGGCGAAGCCTTTAATAATGGTGATGCCAAAGCTGAAGACGTTGGTGTTAAGGCCATCGATGATGATACATTGGTGGTTACCTTAGAAAATCCAACAGCTTATTTCTTAAAATTATTAGCATCTCACAGTTACTATCCAGTAAGTCAAAAGGCTGTAGAGGCTCATGAAAACTGGGCTGCTAATGCAGATACATTCGTGTCTAATGGTCCATACCGCTTATTATCTTGGAAACATAATGGGGAAATGGACTTCGTTAAGAACCCGAATTATTGGGATGCGGATTCCGTAAAAACAGAGAAGATGAATTGGCCTATCAGTGAATCGCAAAGCACACGCCTTACATTGGTTGAAGGTGGCGAAGCAGATATGACTGTTGAGCCTCCTGTAGCGGATCAAAAACGCTTAGAAGAAGCGGGCCTATTACATATTGGACCTATGCTTGGTAACTATTACTACGTATTCAATGTGAAAGCAGAGCCTTTTACAGACCCTGAAGTACGTAAAGCGTTCTCTATGGTTATCAACCGTGCTAATATCGTTAACAATATTGTTCGTGGCGGTAAAGAGGCAGCTTATGCATTTGTTCCATACGGTATGCTTGAAAGCAACGGTCGTGAAGACTTCCGTGAAGCTGGTAGCTATCTCGTTTACGAAGATGTAGAGCAAGCGAAAGAAATCTTGAAACAAGCTGGCTATGATAAGAATCATCCATTGCCTCCAATTACGATTTTGTATAACACAAGCGAATTACATAAAGCGATTGCTGAAGCTGTACAGGATGCATGGGTAAATGCATTTGGTGCAGATGTGCGCTTACAAAATCAAGAGACAAAGGTATTCTTAGCTGATCGCGAAGCTGGTAAATACCAAGTAGCTCGTGCTTCTTGGGTTGCGGATTACAGTGATCCACAAAACTTCTTAGAAGTATTCTCTGCTGAAGACAATGATAGTCAGTACCATAGTGATGACTATAACGAGTTAATCGCTCGTATTCGTACGACACCAAATGGGGCTGAACGGGATGCGTTGATGCATAAAGCAGAACAGATGATTTTTGATGAATCTCTTGTAATGCCATTGTATTTCACAACACAACCATATGTAACAAATGGAAGTATTCAAAATTATTTCTGGACCACATTGGGCCTTGTTGACTTTAAAAAAGCATACAAATAAGATACACTTAAGACGTACACATTGTGTACGTCTTTTGTTATATTTTACGAGGATATATGAACTGGATTGAACCAAAGCGCTTAGCACCGGGGATGACTATAGGAATTATGGCACCCGCCAGTGCAAGCGATGAAGATTTACATAGAATAGAAGAAATTTGTAACCTAAGGGGCTATAAAGTACTCTTTGGTGAAAGTGCACATCGGAAAGGTTTGTATGGAGGTACACCAGAGGAGCAAGCCCAAGAGTTTCAATATATGATGACTACAGCCCCTTGTGATGCGGTACTTGCTTTGCGCGGTGGTTACGGTACAATGCGTTATGTAGATTTATTAGATTATAAAGAAATTCGTGAGCATCGAAAGGCTTTTATTGGATATAGCGATTGTACAGCACTTCACATGGCAATCAATCGATATAGCCGACTCATTACCTATCACGGGCCGATGGGCGTAGATTTTAAGCCTGAACGCAAAGCTGATACTGATGTTTTATTTAATACTTTAGAAGGTAAGTTGCAAGTCATAGAACCCTTACCTGAACCGCCGCGTGGTGCCATTGGCACTGAGCTAGGAGAAGGCATTTTACGAGGTGGTAATATGACGATGCTATCGATGTTGTCGGGAACACCGTATTTTTTAGAGGACGAATCTTGGGAGGATACCTTACTATTCATTGAAGATGTAGGAGAGGCCCCTTATAAGCTAGATCGTATGTTGCAACAATTTCGCCTTAGTGGTTTATTGAGTCGCATAAAAGGTTTAGTGATTGGTACTTTTATAGATTGTGAAGGTGACGATGATGAACGTGATTACGATTTAGGCTATGAAGCGTTACGCTACATGGAGGAAAATAGAGATCCTGAATTGCCAGAGCCTTTTGTATGTTATGTGCCAACAGGTCATGGGACGCCGCATCAAACATTACCACTAGGAGCGACGATTAACTTTAGGTATATTTCAAATACCATCATTGTTCATCCCTATACGAAATAGACACAATCTTCTTAGATAGAATACATAATAAACAGTATAAATTAGAAATTAAAAAGGGAAGTTATGACATTACAAGAACGAGAGGCTCGTGCCTGTGCCATCATAGATAGCATGGCTGAGGAATTGCGCGATGTGTCCTTATATTTACACGATAACCCAGAATTGGGCTTAGACGAGCATAAAGCTGTTAAGATAATTCACCAATTCTTAGAAAATCATAATTTTACATCTCAAGTAGGATTAACAGATTATCCTGAGTTACAAACGGCACTTCGTGGTGACTATAATCGTGATGCGAAACATAAAATATC
This sequence comes from Veillonella sp., assembly GCA_019419725.1. Lineage (GTDB taxonomy): Bacteria > Bacillota > Negativicutes > Veillonellales > Veillonellaceae > Veillonella. Next base: position 2,560 of record DXZL01000150.1, read on the forward strand.
ATTCTTAGGAGAGTATGATGCATTACCTGAACTCGGTCATGGTTGCGGCCATAATCTCATTGCCATGATGAGTTTAGGCGCTGCTGTTGCCTTCAGTCAAAGTGCACCACAGGATTGGGGAACGACCTTCTTTGGTTGTCCTGCAGAGGAAACTATTGGCGGTAAGGTATATATGGCTGAGGCTGGTTTATTTAAGGGCTATGAAGCAGCTCTCATCATTCACCCTGGTGGTGAAAATGAGGTAGGTGGCACATCCTTAGCCACACATCCATTAGAAGTGACTTTCCATGGACGGTCCTGTCATATAGCATCATTAACTGACTCTGGTATTAATGCTTTAGATTGTGTTGTAGATTTATATCAAAAAATAAAAGAGTTAAAGAAAACATTTCCTAAAGGGGCTGTTGTGGGGGCTATCTTTACCGAAGCTGGTACAGCGCCAAATGTAGTAACTCCTAAGGCTACGATTCGCATGACTGTACGGGGGCGTACGGTGGCTGATTTAGAAGGTATTATTTTGCCGGCTATCAAAGAGGCTGCTCAAGAAATTGCAGCATCCTATGGCGCTCAAGTTGAAATGCATCATTATGAGCCTCTCTTTAAGGATATGCGTCAAGATAAACAGCTATTAGATCTCTTTAAAGATGTGATGACTGAGTTTTGTGAAACGCCTCGTATATTGCCTGATGATGAGGCTGATGGTAGTACAGATGTAGGAAATGTATCTTACGAAGTACCAACAGCACAGCCTACTTTGCAAATTGGATTAGGTTTAGAAGCTCATACACCAGAGTTCACTTGTGCTGCAGGTTCCGACTATGGAGTGGAGCAAGCGATTAAGGGTGCTAAGATTATGGCTGTAGTAGCCTTGCGTTATGCGATGTGTAAGTGATGTTCAATTTTTGACATATAGAGGTCAAAAAGGTACAATAGATATAATATTTAAGT
>DXZL01000151.1 GCA_019419725.1 Veillonella sp.
ATGGTAAATCTCCTGATACATACCGTGTTATCACGGCAGGCAGAAAGCCTAGAGACAGCATGAAATCTAGAGGTGTTCGCATCGATAAGTCTTATGCGGGCTTCTCGGATAAACCATCCTATGAACATGCGCGTACTATTATGCATGAAGCACTTTCACTATATGAACGTCATGAAGTAGACGAAGTCATCATGATCTATACACGTTTTGTAAATTCTATGACGCAAATTGCACAGGCTGAGCGCTTGTTGCCGATAGAGCAACCACAAGATGAGGTAAAGGGCGAAGAGTATGATTTCATGCCATCTGCTGTATCTGTCTTGGAGGCGTTGTTACCAAAATATTTAGAGATTACTGTTTATAATGGATTGTTGCAATCTGCAGCAAGTGAATTGGGTGCTCGTATGACAGCTATGACATCTGCTACAGATAATGCAGGGGAACTCATTGATTCCTTAGGCCTTGAATATAACAAGTTACGTCAATCTAGCATTACAAACGAAATTTCTGAAATCGTTGGTGGCGCTAATGCCTTGCAATAAATAAGGAGACATTTGTCGATGAGTAATAATATTGGTAAAGTTGTGCAGGTCATTGGCCCAGTTGTAGACGTGCGCTTCGATGCTGGTCATTTGCCAAGCATCTACAACGCCATCAACATCTACCATGATCATAAGGCACATGATAGACAAAAAATTGTAGTAGAGGTTATGCAACACTTAGGCGACGATACTGTACGTTGTGTTGCGATGAGCTCTACTGACGGTATGACCCGTAATATGGATGCTGAAGATACTGGTGCTGCAATTGCGGTTCCTGTAGGCGAAGGCGTGTTGGGTCGTATCTTTAACGTATTGGGTGAAACTGTAGACCATGATCCAGCTCCAGTTGTAGCTGATGAAAAATGGCCTATTCACCGTCCAGCACCTAAATTTGATGACCTTTCTCCAGATACTCAAATCTTGGAAACAGGTATTAAGGTCGTTGACCTTATCGCTCCATATGTAAAAGGTGGTAAAATCGGCCTCTTCGGTGGTGCCGGTGTAGGTAAAACCGTATTAATTATGGAATTGATTCACAATGTTGCCACAGAGCACGGTGGTTACTCCGTATTCTCCGGCGTAGGCGAACGTACTCGTGAAGGTAACGACTTGTGGAACGAAATGAAAGAGTCCGGCGTTATCAACAAAACAGCTCTTGTATATGGCCAAATGAATGAGCCACCTGGGGCACGTATGCGCGTTGGTCTTACAGGCCTTACAATGGCTGAATACTTCCGTGATGTGAAGAAACAAGACGTGCTCTTGTTTATCGATAACATCTTCCGCTTTATCCAAGCGGGCTCTGAAGTATCTGCCCTCCTAGGTCGTATGCCATCTGCCGTAGGTTACCAACCTACATTGGCTAATGACGTAGGGGCATTACAAGAACGTATTACATCTACCAAAGAAGGTTCTATTACTTCTGTACAAGCTGTATACGTACCTGCCGATGACTTAACTGACCCTGCTCCAGCGGCAACATTCGCTCACTTGGATGCGACAACAGTATTGTCTCGTTCCATTGCGGAACTTGGTATCTATCCAGCGGTGGATCCTCTGGACTCTACAAGCCGTATTTTGGACCCACATGTACTTGGTGAAGAGCACTACGCAGTAGCTCGTGGAGTACAAGAAGTATTGCAAAAATATCGCGATCTTCAAGATATTATCGCAATCCTCGGTATGGAAGAATTGTCTGACGAAGATAAACTCACTGTATCTCGCGCTCGTAAGATTCAACGTTTCTTGAGTCAACCATTCTTCGTAGCAGAAGTATTTACCGGTTCTCCTGGTAAATATGTGCCATTGTCCGAAACATTGAGAGGCTTCAGAGAGATCTTGGATGGTAAACATGATGAATTGCCAGAAGGTGCATTCTACATGGTTGGTACCATTGATGAAGCCGTTCAAAAAGCAAAGGAAATGCAAGAGAAGGGGGAATAATCCATGGCGGAACCTATGACCCTACAGATAATTACACCTGATGCAATCGTATTCGAGGGCCAATCTACATTCTTTGTAGGTAAAGCTATCGATGGTGGTTTTGGTATTTTGCCAAATCATGCACCTATGATTATTGCATTAGACTTGGCACCTTTACGCATTGAACAACCAGATGGAACATCTCGTGAATATGCTGTATTTGGTGGCTTCTGTGAAATTGAACATAATAAGGTGAGTATTGTAACCCCTGACTGTCAAGATCCAACATCCATTGATGTGGAACGTGCTCGTCGAGCTAAAGAGCGTGCAGAAGGTCGGTTATCAAATCCTACACCTGATATTGATGTAGAAAGAGCGGAAGCAGCATTGCAACGTGCTTTACTGCGCTTGCATGTTACAAAAATGTTATAAGAAAAAGGCTAGCCATCTGGCTAGCCTTTTTATCTTTCTAATTTTGATTATAAAACGCTCACACCTTTTAAGGAGTATGCAGTATTCTTAGGTTGTTCTACTTGAAAATCTAATACAACAGGTGCCTCAGAATTGATACCAGGTGCTTGGTAGCGGTCACGATCTGTTGGAATTCGTTTGTATGGTAATTTATCAAGTAATATAGTCATAACTTTGTTCCAAACTGATTTATGTGTTGGCATAGTTAAAGAGTCATCAGTTTGGTTGAAGCCCGTACGAACAGTATGGATTACCTTATCGTTTACATCATAATAGTATAAAAGGGCATTAACCTTTGCAGCGATATAAATTTCATGATTATCCTTATTGTATGGATCTGGGCTGTTAATAGTATTAACTTGTACATATACGTCTTGTAATGGTACAGGCATAATAACGATTTCAGAATTTTGGGCCTCTGCAATTTGAGCAAGATCAGCGGCTTTAATTTCTGCAGTTGGTGTGTTAGTACTTACGATGGTTGTATTATAGTAAGGATATTTAAGTGTATTTGATAAGCGATCTGTCATGTAGCGACCAAATTGAGCTGTGTTTTCATTGCGCAAATTTGCTGGTACAACAATAGTTACTTTGCGGCTTGGAAAGTTTTCCAAGTGACCATCATGACTTGTACTAGTAGCATTAATAGTTGCTTTTTCTGAAACTCCAGAAATTGGTGTAGATGTTGGTGTGGCAGCTACTTTTATGACAGGCTCCATATTTGTTTTAGGGGTCAATGTAGAAGCCTCATTACTTGTGTTACTTTGTATAGTGCTAAGAACCACAGGTTGCGTTGTATTTGGTGTTAGCTGACTCAAATCGATCATAGCGGCACTGGCTGTTGTAAATGCAGTTGTGAGTAGTACAGCAAGTACTGTAAGTAGTGGACGTTTATAGAGTCCGAAGTTATGTAACATAATTCCTCCTCTTAATAAAACTCTTTTAAAATTACAAATTATACAATTTATATTAT
>DXZL01000152.1 GCA_019419725.1 Veillonella sp.
ATTTCACCATGTTGAATGCCAAGTAATGTGTCATATAATTTTTTAGTGATAGGACCCATATCATCCATACCAGCAGGAACATTAATAGTGCCTTCTGGAGTATCGATTTGACCTACTGGAGAAATAACAGCCGCTGTACCACAAAGACCAATTTCAGCAAAGTCTTTTAATTCATCTTTATGAACAGGACGATGTTCTACAGTCATACCAAGATAGTGTTCTGCTACATACATCAAAGAACGACGTGTAATGGATGGCAAGATACTATCAGATTTAGGTGTAACTAATTTACCATCTTTAGTAATGAAGATGAAGTTAGCACCACCAGTTTCTTCTACATGTGTACGAGTAGCCGCATCAAGATACATATTTTCTGCATAGCCTTTGTTATGAGCATCAGTGATAGCATACAAACTCATAGCATAGTTCAAACCAGCTTTAATATGACCAGTACCATGGGGAGCTGCACGATCAAAATCAGTGATACGGATTTTAATTGGTTTAGCGCCGCCTTTAAAGTAAGGGCCTACTGGAGTTGTAAACACACGGAATTGATATTCATCAGCAGGTTTTACACCGATAACGGAGTTTGTACCCATCATGTAAGGACGAATATAAAGGCTTGCACCATGACCATATGGAGGAACAAAGTCTTTATTTGCTTTTACAACTTCTTTTACAGCTTCGATAAAACGACCTTCAGGTAATGTAGGCATTACAAGGCGTTCACAAGATTGGTTCAAACGTTCTGCATTCAAATCTGGACGGAAGCATACGATATGACCATCTTTTGTATAGTATGCTTTTAAACCTTCAAAGACAGTTTGAGCGTATTGGAATACACCAGCACATTCATTAAGGACAACGTTAGCATCAGTAATTAGACCACCTTCGTCCCATTTACCATCTTTATATGTAGTCAAATAACGGTAGTCGGTTTCTACATAACCAAAACCGAGATTATCCCAATCGATATTCTTGCTCATAACAATTACCTCCATTTATATTGATATACATTTAATCTTATCACTATCATCTTGTAATTTCAATAGATTCTATAGAGGTTATAAGTCATATATATAATAAATTAAGTACTCGTATATATTAATATAGATTAGTACTTATGTTACTTTTGTTCGTCATATATAGCATCGAAACCATAAGGATTTTTATCATAAATAACTTCTACATCTTTATCTATAATAAACTTTGTCCGATTTAAATTATAAGGTACATCATAACACGTATGATAGGAAATCGATTCTACACGACCAGTACGAACCGCATTATCTGATCCAAAAGGAACTTTTACAATATCCCCTTCATATATGTCATTTCTATCGGTACGATAATAAAACTCTTGATGAGCCTTAAAAATATATACAGAGCAATACGTATAAAGGCTCCTATCGGATTTATGATTAGATTGTAAAAACGCTTCTACAGATTTATCTCTTGAATGAGTACGTATAAAACTAATTAGATTTTTATACCATGTAGGCACATACTGATCTGTTAGATTCCCTATAAATAACGTATCCTCTTTATGCGCCCATTTAATTCGTACTGTTACAATACCACCACGAGCAGGATCCATATCAAGCTCATGACTCTTACTAAAACTAAAGGCCTTTAAATTATATAACGTATCACCTAGGTGAAAGTTAATGTCTCGTTTCAACTGATGAATCATTTGAGCATCTACATACTCACTATGACTATGGCTAGAATATCCAAATTGTGTACTATTACAATCAATGGAAATAGACGCCTCATTCCAACGAAAACATAATGTATTTACATCACCATAGTCTTGATATATATTTTTTTGCACTTCAATATAAATCTCTTGAATTCTATCTTTTTCCCGATTCCCATCGAATAAAAGTAATGTAGGCTCACCCAAGATTTGTCTAAACAATATAGACATGGACCTCATATCATTATCAAAGGGGAATGCATATGTGAATTTTTCCTCCTCAGTGTTGATAAGCTGTACTTGAACAGAACACTCATCCTCATCATATAGGATACAATTATCGGAAAAGCGACGCCCCATAAGCTCTAACAAATAATTTTTTTGATTTTCCTCAATTGAATACTTCTTAGTAGTAAGGGACTCTATTTTACCCTCTATAGGTTTTGAAATATGATTCCATTTAATGTCATATGTAACACTTATAGTTTCCTTAATAGAAATATGTTGTATCTCATCAATATAATAATCTTCACGATTTACTTTCACTTCACTTGGAACACAATCTGGTAAATCACCGTACCAACTACCAGTACTTATAATGTCACAAGATACTGCAGCACCTGTAAATTTATCTGTCACATTTCTTTTCATATACATAGGGTCTCCTCCTTTTATTACTTTTTTAAAGTATAACAAATAGAATGTGACAAAAATGCCTCTATAAAATTATTTAGTCAAAAATATTTTTTACATACTGTTTTATATTATAATTAGCATAAGATATATGTATCCCATCTCTTAAGGAGGTAACTCTTATGAAATCAACTACTAAACATGAACTAATTCCAAATCCTAAAAATATTATCTGTATAGGCCTTAATTATGCTGATCATATTGCCGAAACTAGTCTAGCTACACATGATTTCCCAGAAATCTTTATGAAAACATCAAATGCTCTTGCAAATAATCATGATACCATTACCATCGAAGACGAAGCATTCCATTATGACTATGAAGGCGAGCTAGTTATCATCATTGGTAAATCTGGCAAAAATATATCTCCAGACCATGCGAAAGATCATATCTTAGGATATACAATAGGCAATGATGTTTCCGCCCGTAGCTTACAATTTAGAGGCTCCCAATGGATTCTTGGTAAATCCCTTGATCACTTTGCCCCTATTGGCCCTACTATGGTGTCTCCTGATGATTTTGACTTTGAAAGTGCCACTATTACAACAACAGTCAACGGTGAAATACGTCAACAAGCTAAGCTAGAACAGATGATTTTTAAGCCTTATGACATTATTGCCTTTCTATCATCCTATGTGACACTCCAAGAAGGTGATATCATCTTTACAGGTACACCTAGTGGTGTAGTATTAGGTAAAAATGAAAGTAAGTATTCTTGGTTAAAATCAGGAGATACTGTTACAGTCTCCATAAGCGGTATTGGAACCTTAGAAAACAAATTTATTTAAAGTAAGTATATAGTTAAAGTGTTGTATTTACTCATATTCTAATTATTACCATATCTATTTACATAACCATAACTATAACTATATCCATTTATATTACAAGTAAATATAAATAAAAAAGAGATTACCTTTATGTATATATGACTATACATAGAAGTAATCTCTTTTATTATTCGGGTTATAGGACAAAAAGTGTTGCTATTTCAGTCCCAAAGATTGGTAAATAGTCG
>DXZL01000153.1 GCA_019419725.1 Veillonella sp.
CACTATCTTTGAAAGCCCATTTAAGACCTAAGTTTTTACCACGGCGCATAGCAAGGATCAAGTTTTCCTCAATTTGCATATTGCCTGCCGTACCAACCATAGGGTCTTGGAATACACGGCCAATGTATTTAGCACGTTTGTATTCTGGCATTTTTGTGACATCAATATCATTGATTGTAATGGAGCCTTCATCAACTGGGAATACACCAGCAATGGAGTTTAGCAACGTACTTTTACCAGCACCATTACCACCGATTACAGTACAGAAATCTCCTTCTTCTAAACGAAGATCAATACCTTGAAGAGCAGTTTTTTCATTGATTGTGCCTTTAAAGAAGGTTTTTACCATATTTTTTACTTCTAACATAGTGTCCTCCTTAGCGAGCCAACCATTTTGCTTTCAATGTAGGCAAGGAAAGCGCGATGGCAACAAGAATAGCAGTGAATAATTTTAAATCGTTTGGTGGCATACCCATATAGAGTACAGCTGCAATAACGATACGATATACGATAGAACCAAGTACTACAGCAATGAGGCTACGTACGAAGGATTTTGTACCAAATACTACCTCACCGATAATTACGGAAGCCAAGCCGATTACAATAGTACCAATACCCATGCCTACGTCGGCAAACCCTTGGAATTGACCGATCAATGCACCAGACATACCAACAAAACCGTTGGAAATCAAAAGACCAAGAACGATCATGTTGTCAGTATTTACACCTTGAGCACGAATCATTTGAGGGTTAACACCTGTAGCACGTAATGCTGTACCAATTTCTGTACCGAAGAACCAGAATAGTAATAAGCAAACTACAACAGCTACGATGATACCTACGATAGCTGCAGACCACATATTTGCTGTATGAAGTACACTACCAATAATTGTATAAATTGTATCCATACGAAGCAAGGATACATTAGCTTTACCCATAATATGAAGATTAATGGAGTATAAAGCAATCATTGTTAAGATACCAGCTAGCAATGCAGGAATCTTTAATTTAGTATGAATCCAACCTGTTACAGCACCTGCGGCCATACCGCCAATGCCGGCAATCAAAATAGAAAGAATTGGGTTCATACCACTAGTAATTAAAATTGCGGAAATAGCCGCCCCCATTGGGAACGTACCTTCTACGGTTAAGTCAGCCACATCTAATACACGGAAGGTGATGAATACACCAACCGCTAACAAAGACCATAAAAGGCCTGTTGTTATGGTGCCTACCACTAAATCTAACATCAAAATCTCCTCTATTGTTTCATATCTTTACGAAGTGCTTCAGGAATTGTGATACCTAATTTTTTAGCACGTTCTTCGTTAACAGTTAACTTAATATCTTTTTGTGTTTCAATGGCTAAATCAGAAATTTTAGCTTCGCCAGAAAGCACTTTTGCAGCCATTAAACCAGTTTGATAACCTAATTTATAGTAGTCAACAGAATATGTTGCCACACCACCAGTCATTGTCATGCCTTCATCGGCAGCAAATACTGGAATTTTAGCAGCATCAGTAATTTGAGCTAAGTTAGCCATAGCAGATGCCAATACATTATCAGTTGGTGTATAAATAGCTTGTACATCTTGGTTTACAAGATTTGTAGCGGCTTGTTGGATATCATTTACATTAGAAACAGTTGCTTCTACAACTGTGATACCTTTAGTAGCTGCATACGCTTTCATTTTTTCAACTTGAAGTTGGGAGTTGATTTCAGAAGATGTATAAATTACACCAATACGTTTTACATTTGGTACTAATGCAATAATAAGATCAACCTCTTTTTCTACAGGTGTCATATCAGATGTACCAGATACATTGCCACCTGGATGTTCGTTAGATTGAACGAGTTTTGCTGTAACGTAGTCTGTAATAGCAGTACCCATGATAGGAATATCATGAGATGCGTTTGCCATAGTTTGTGCGGCTGGCGTTGCAATGGCTAATACTAAATCTTTTTTATCAGATACAAAGCGTTGAGCAATACTATTCAAATTAGATTGGTCAGCTTGAGCATTTTGTTGGTCTAATTTGATGTTCTCTCCATCTTTATAGCCTTTAGATGCAAGGCCATCAACAAAGCCTTTGTTAGCAGCATCAAGGGATGGATGTTCTACCAATTGAATAACGCCGATTTTCTTTTGATCATTAGTTGCTGTATTGGAACCGCAACCAGCTACCATTGCCATAATAGAGATAGCACTAAGTGCTACTACAATACCTTTTTTCCAGTTCATTTGTAACTCCTTACCAGTTGTGTATTAAATCATAGTTGCTTTGTTCATCAATTCTTCTGGTAATGTGATGCCCAATTTTTGTAATTTATCTTTACTTACAACTAATTTAAATTCTTTTTGCATTTCAATAGGCATATCTTCAACTTTAGCTTCACCAGTTAAAATTTTAGCTGCCATTAAACCTGTTTGGTATCCAAGTTTGTAGTAATCTACGGACAAGGACATTACAGCACCACCTTTTACGTGGTTATCTTCGCCGCCAAACACAGGAATTTTTGCTGGGTCGGTAATCGCTACAAGATTGCTCATCGCAGAAGCTACAACATTATCTGTTGGTACATAAATTGCATCAACATGTTGAGATACAAGATTTTGTGCTGCTTGTTGAATATCGTTTACATTAGAAACGGTAACCTCTTCAACCTTAATACCTTTTGTAGCTGCGTAAGCTTTCATTTTCTCGACTTGAATTTGAGAGTTTACTTCACTAGAGCTATAAATAGTACCAATTGTCTTAGCATTTGGTAATACTTTTAAAATTAAATCAACTTGTTGTTCTACTGGGTTCATATCGGATGTACCAGATACGTTACCGCCTGGATGTTCATTAGATTTAACAAGTTTTGCTGCTTCGTAATCAGTAATAGCAGTACCCAAAATTGGAATATCATGAGTTGCATTCGCCATAGATTGAGCTGCAGGTGTTGCAATCGCTAAGATTAAGTTTTTACGATCAGATACAAAACGCTGTGCAATACTGTTCAAATTTGATTGATCAGCTTGTGCATTTTGTTGGTCAAAGGTAATTTTGTCTGCTAAGCCCTTTTCTTTTAAAGCATCAACAAAACCTTTGTTTGCTGCATCAAGTGCAGGATGTTCAACCAGTTGTACTACGCCAACCTTATATTCACCATTTGATGTTGTTCCGTTTGTGCCACAACCCGCAAATGCCATTAAAGCTGCCGCCGTTAGCGCTAGGGCAATGCCTTTTTTTAAATTCATGGGGATTTCCTTCCTATCTGCAATGACTATAATACATCTATTATAAACAAATTTCTTTACTACATCAATGTAGCAGATTAAAGTATTTT
>DXZL01000154.1 GCA_019419725.1 Veillonella sp.
GCTTCTTTCAACACGTTTTGAATGTGAAGGTCTGTAGCTTTGATTTTCATACCTAAGCCTTGAACAGCCCAACCCAAGTGAGTTTCAAGAACCTGACCGATGTTCATACGAGAAGGTACGCCCAATGGGTTCAATACGATTTGTACTGGAGTACCATCAGGAAGGAATGGCATATCTTCTTTTCTCATAACGCGAGAAACGACACCTTTGTTACCATGGCGGCCCGCCATTTTATCGCCTTCGTGAATCTTACGTTTTTGAGCGATGTATACGCGAACAAGTTTATTTACACCTGGTTGTAATTCGTCACCGTTTTCACGAGTGAAGACTTTAACGTCTACAACTTTACCAGATTCGCCATGAGGTACGCGCAAGGATGTATCGCGAACTTCGCGTTCTTTGTCACCGAAGATAGCGCGCAATAAGCGTTCTTCAGGTGTTAATTCAGTTTCACCTTTTGGTGTAGCTTTACCTACTAGGATATCGCCAGGGTGTACTTCTGCACCAATGCAGATAATACCTTCTTCATCTAAGTTTTTAAGTGTGTCGTCACCAGTATTAGGCAATTCGCGAGTGATTTCTTCAGCGCCTAATTTAGTGTCCCGCGCATCACATTCGTATTCTTCAATATGAATGGATGTATAGATATCTTCTTTGCAAAGTTCTTCACTAAGCAAGATCGCATCTTCGTAGTTATAACCTTCCCAAGGCATGAACGCTACAAGAACGTTATAACCTAATGCCAATTCACCGCCATCAGTAGCAGGACCGTCAGCCAATACTTGGCCTTTTACAACATGGTCGCCACGATTAACGATTGGTTTTTGGTTAAAGCATGTGGATTGGTTAGAACGAAGGAATTTATTCAAACGGTATGTATCAACACGACCATCGCTATCGCGAAGAACGTGGATTTCATTACCCCAGCAACGTACAACTTTACCAGCTTCACGAGCAAGTACGCAAACGCCGGAGTCAGTAGCTGCTGTATATTCCATACCTGTACCAACAAGTGGAGCTTGAGCGCGCAATAGTGGTACCGCTTGACGTTGCATGTTCGCACCCATCAAGGCACGGTTAGCATCATCATTTTCAAGGAATGGAATCATAGCTGTACCGATTGATACAACTTCTTTTGGACTAACGTCCATGTAGTCTACCTTATCAGGTGTAACTTCCAATACGTCATGACCACGACGACAAGCAACGTGTTCATTAGTAAAGTAACCTTCACCATCGATTGGGGAGTTCGCTTGGGCAATTGTCATGCCTTCTTCTTCATCAGCTGTCATATATACAACGGAATCAGTGACACGAACTTTTACAACTTTGTCTGCATCAGCGCCTGTACCATAGATTTTTTCTACTTTACGGTATGGAGCCTCAATGAAACCGAATTCATTTACTTTCGCATAGTTAGACAAGGAATTGATCAAACCGATGTTTGGACCTTCTGGAGTTTCGATTGGACACATACGGCCATAGTGAGAGTGATGCACGTCACGAACTTCGAAGCCTGCACGCTCACGAGATAAACCGCCAGGGCCAAGGGCAGATAGACGACGTTTATGAGTCAATTCTGCTAATGGGTTTGTTTGGTCCATGAACTGAGACAATTGAGAAGAACCAAAGAATTCTTTGATTGCTGCCACTACAGGGCGAATGTTAATCAACGCTTGAGGCGTGATAGATTCGATTTCTTGAATTGTCATACGTTCACGAACAACACGTTCCATACGAGTTAAACCAATACGGAATTGGTTTTGCAACAATTCACCTACACAACGAAGACGACGGTTACCCAAGTGGTCGATATCATCTGTATGACCTGCGCCATCCATAAGGTTGAGCAAGTAAGAGATGTTAGCGATCATGTCTTCACGTGTTACTGTACGGTGATCGTATGGCAAGTTGCAGTTGTTACAGATAACTTTAGATTCTACACCATCGTTATTTACGATGTAGAACTCAGCGAAACCTTCACCATCGAATACATGGCTATTAGCAACGATATCAAGTTGTTCTTCCCCAACTTGTACACCTGCATCAAGAATGATTTCGCCAGTTTCTGGATCTACGATTGGTTGAGCCAATGTTTGACCCAACATACGTTGACGCCAGCCGAGTTTTTTGTTTAATTTGTAACGACCAACGCGCGCTAAATCATAACGGCGTGCATCGAAGAACAAGTTATCGAACAAGTTACGAGCAGACTCTACTGTTGGAGGCTCGCCTGGACGTAATTTTTTATAGATTTCAACCAATGCTTCATCAGCAGATTGAGTTGTATCTTTTTCTAATGTACGAACGATGCGTTCATCATATACTGGCAAACCATCTTCATCAGTTTTACCATTCCAGAAGAGGTCAAGGATGCTTTCATTAGTATCCCAACCTAATGCACGTACCAATACAGTAGCTGGTAATTTACGGTTACGGTCAATACGAACAGCAACAACTTCGCTTGCATCAGTTTCAAGCTCGATCCATGCGCCACGGTTAGGAATAACTGTGGAATCGTACAAACGGTTACCCATTGTATCGATTTCTTTATTGTAGTAAACGCCTGGAGAACGTACCAATTGGGATACGATTACACGTTCTGCACCATTGATGATGAAAGTACCTGTGTCAGTCATCAATGGGAAATCGCCCATGAATACTTCTTGTTCTTTAATGTCCATATTTTCTGGATCATTATTTACTAAGCGAATATTTACACGAAGTGGTGCTGCGTAAGTAGCATCACGGTTTTTACATTCATTAATATCATACTTAGGTTCACCTAAGCTGAAACCTTCGAAAGAAAGTACTAGATTACCTGAATTGTCTTTAATCGGAGAAATATCGTTGAAAATATTTTGTAAACCACTCTCCAAGAACCACTCATACGATTTACGCTGAATGTCCAATAAATGCGGCATCTTGATAACTTCGTTAATTTTTGCGTACGTATAACGAGTTCGTTTGCCTACCTGTTCAGGTTTGAACATATTTGCTTTCACCCCTATCAAAACACACTGGTCTACCATTTTCTATAACGGCACGGAAAAGACATCTTACAGGTCTCAGTTTTCCTGCTCGGATAACGTCAAATAAAGCAAGGCCCATTTCATTTTTAAAAATAACCTTGCTTTCCATTAACCAAGCACAACCTTGGAAGAAAACCTCATCACTATTCAAGTTATAGTTTTTATATCCAAAAGCAGGAAACGCTACTTTTGCAATATATAATTCTATCAGTATTAAAAAAGACTGTCAACCAAAAGGGTTGACAGTCTTTCATTTTCATGCTTTATTCATGTATCAAAA
>DXZL01000155.1 GCA_019419725.1 Veillonella sp.
GGCGGATATAATGGCTGCTTTTTTCCATGATATGCCTAGTCCCATAGTTATCCTTTCTGTTCAGCTGCAATAGCCAAGCGTTTAACGCCAGATTGTTTTAACATATCCATAATCGCTACAACTTGACCATGAGCAGCGCGTTTGTCAGCTTGTAAAATAACGCTAGCATTTGGATTTTCTTGAATGCGCTGTTTAACCATGGCTTCAGCATCATCAATGCTCATTGGCTTATTATCAATTGTAATATGTCCTTCTGCATCCAATGTAAGTACTACAGGTAATTGAGCTGGTGCAGAGGCACTTGTAGCTTGTGGTAATTGCACGGATAACGCTTTTTGAGCAACTGTTTGCAAGCTGTTCATCATGAAGAATACCAACAAGAAGAAAATAATATCAATCATTGGGATAATCATGAATTCAGGCTTTGTTTTTATACGAAAGCTTTGTAGGTTCATAATTAATTCCACCCTTCTCGCTTAGCACTAACGATGTTCACACACATACCTTCGATTTGATTAATAATGGAATCTAAACGATGGCTAAAGAATGTGTACACAATAAATGCCATGATGGCTACACACAAACCAGAAGCTGTAGCGATGAGGGCTTCACCAACGCCACCAGTAATAGCGGATGCACCAGCACCAGCATCGAGAATACTAAAGGAACCAATCATACCTGTAACAGTACCAAGTAAGCCTAATAGTGGGGAGATTGTAACAGTAGCGCTTAGGTAATCCATATATTTACGGAAACCAACCGCATCAACACCCATTTGATCAGCGAAGGCCGTTTTCATTGCTTCTTCGCTAGAAGCATTATGTAGACCAGCTTCTGCAATGCGACTTGCAATAGATGGATTTTCTTTGATTACTTTATCAATTTCTGCCCAATTTTGTAATTTTGCTAGTTCATTTACTGCATGTGTAACAACAAATGTCTTACCTGAATACTTATGATAAAAGAAAGCCCGTTCTACAGCAATAGCGATAACCATGAAAGACAAGAGTAATAATGGATACATTACATACCCGCCGCTATGAAACAAGTGAATGACATAATTTAAGTTTTCCATATTAGTAACCTTTCTGCCTGTTTACAGACTGAACATTAGAACCTGTAGGTCCCTTGAATTCTTGTATAATCGCCTAACTTAAAGCTTTCACTACCATATAACGTATCTCGTTTATTAGTGCCCTTCGCATCGAATGTGTAGAATGCCTCAAGGAGTAAATCCTTGCGAGGTACATAGCCAGCACCAAATGTAAAGCTGCGTATACCGTCGAGATAACGATCCGGTACTGCGCCAGTACCATTGCCACCAAAGAAGGAGCCATGTTCAAAGTATTTGTAATCGATGAACGCATTCCAAGATTTAGGAATATCTAGGTCGGCACGACCAATATCTAGACGAGCCATCCAGAAGTGTGGTGTACCACCCATTTGATGACCTTTAAGAGCAAAGTCGGCTGTGCCACGTTCGTGTTGGTATACGGTGTTACCATTTAAATAACGGCCCAAGTTAGAACGATTTTGGCCGTAATCAACGGTTACAGATGCATTCGCACCTAATTGATATTTAGCGCCGATACCAAATACATGGGCTACATTGGAGAAGCTATATTCATCATTACCGTTGCCATTTGCATTTAGGTATGTATGCGTTTTACCGCCAAAGGAGCGTAAATACCACGCTTGTAACCCAAGACGAGAGCCTATTTGTTTCTTGTATTGAACAAAGGCGGCTTTATCAATAGCTGGTACATTGTCTTTTTCAAGAACTACACCTTCTGTTTGAATCAAGTTACCAATGATCTTACCAATCGCTTCACGTGGTAATTTGTTTTCAGACTCTGCATCATGTACAACCTTTTCAAGATTATACATATAGTTGAACAATGCATTTGGCATGCCCCAACCATAGTAAGAACTACCTTCACCCCAGTCATTGGAGGCCATTGTAAAGTTCTTTTTGTAAATCGCATCTTTAGCATCAAAATCGCTAAATACATAGCTACCACTATCGTATTTATACGTTTTAGCACCTAAGTAACCAGTGAACTCATAATCACTAGATGGTTGTCCATAGTAATCATAAGATTGTTTGAACGTGCCATCTGGCTGTTTAACCCAAACCACATCAAGCTCACTATTGTTATAGTTGCTCCAATTATCTGTAGCATTATATTTAGCAATTTCTGCTACAGATTGATTGATCTCGTCACCATGTTTTTCAACATAGGCTTTAGGGTTTACTAAAGCATCTTTATTATCAGCAGATACGATAAGACCTTTAGCCTTTTCTTTTAAGTATTCAGGGTATAAAGAAGAGTTCACATTATACATAATGTCCCCAGTCTTATAGAGTTTTTCCCCTGTATTCTTATTAGTGATTTCATACATTGCATAACCACCAGATGGAATATCGAGGGAGAATTTCTTCTCAGCCATATCTGTAGGGTATGCCTTTGTAAGAATATCTTGTAAGCGGCTCATCACTTGAGCTTGTTTTTGTTGTGTTTCGACAAGCTTAGCATTTGCCTTTTCAAGCTCTTGATCGCGATTTGGATTACTCCATCTTAAATCCAAGGTTTCTTTATAAGCTTCATATTCAGCTTGCAAGTCTTTCAGTTGTTGATAGAAGTAGATGCTATCTGTCTTACCTTTGTAAGTAGAATCATAAATACCATTAGGGCTATCTGGTGCAGCCGTATCTTCACTAGATTTTTTCTCACCATCAGAACCGGTTTTAGTAGCACTTTCAATATCGTATGGGAATTCATCGCGATTAATACCGATTAACTCAGCCGCTGTTGGCGGTCTGTAGATAACTTCATGTACTGCGTGAGTATAGGCAGAATCAGTGATACCTGTACTATGTTTGAAAGTACCAACACCGATACGAACCTGAGAGTCATGACCATTCCAAACGGCACGAACACCGTCATAAGATTGACCGAACCAATAGCCACTCGCACCCATAGGCTCTGTTAAGCGGCCCACAGATACGTCCCATTTTTTAACGCGTCTCGTGAGATCCACTGTATCGAGTCGTTGATGGTTAAAGCCTTTAGAATCAGATTGAGTCCAGCTTGTATCTACACCACTCATGCCAGTCGCACTACCGATAACTTTGAGGTTTGTAAACTCATTAAGACGTGCATCGAAGCCAAGGCGTAAGCGTTGTTCAAAGCTATGACGATTAGCATCGTACATATTCGCTTTGGCAGAACCAATAGCGGAGTTAGCTCTAAATGGAGATTGCGGTCTATTAGAACCATCATGTGCCATCCAACGCGCTC
>DXZL01000156.1 GCA_019419725.1 Veillonella sp.
TCTTCAAGGCCAAAGGTTTGGATAATCGGTTTTCCTACTACAATTTCCTCTATGCCACTGTTGAAAGCTCCTAAGGCACTTTGGTTTTTGAGATAGACCCGACGAGCCCGTTTAGAGAGCCATGTTAAACATAGGATACCAATACAAATAATGGCGATGATAGAGATGCCTAGCATAGGGCTAATCCAAATCATCATCGCCGTGGCACCTATAATGCCGATAATGGCAGATACAAGACCTGGTACGCCTTCACCTATAGTTTCTGCAACTGCATCTAAGTCAGAGGTGAGACGGCTTAGTAAATCCCCACGTTGGTGATCGTGAAAGTACTCAATAGGTAATGAATATAAATGAGTGCTCATGCGTGTGCGCAAAGCGAGCACTGTTTTTGAGCCGATAGAGGCCATCATGTATTCGCCAAAGTAGGTGAATAAGGCGTGGCCCCCATAAATGGCAATAAGCCAGAGAATAATAGTATCAATGGAGGCGAATATTGTATTAATGTCTTGGTCTGTTTGTAAGCCACTAACAATAGCATCTACGACCTTGCCAAGTAATACTGGAGCTGATACCTCAAACATAGCTGCTGTAATAAGCGCTAATATGAGTAATGCTAGCCAACCCCATTGACTTTTAGACTCCATCAGGAAACGATGTAATGGGCTCATGCTGTCACCTCCTGAGATGCTAAAATTTGTTTATATACTGTAGAGGTTACTGCTAATTCGTCATGAGTGCCATACCCTGCTACTTGCCCTCGATTGATGATTAAAATATGATCTGCTTTTTTAGCAGCACTTACCTTTTGCTCTACGGAAATGAGGGTAGGGCGGTTATCCTTTTGTAATTCCTCGTGTAATGCTGTGCGAACTGCACGTTCTGTGGTGCCGTCCAGAGCGGAGAAGCTATCGTCGAATATAAATAAATCTGGTTTGCGCACAAGAGCTCTAGCCATGGCTAGGCGTTGGCGCTGGCCTCCAGATAGATTAGTACCCCCTTGAGCAACCATATATTGGTAGCCACCTTCAAGGCGATTGATAAATTCGTCTGCTTTAGAGAGGTGACACGCATTTTCTACATCTTGAGCGGTAATTTCCTGTTTTAGTGCTGCACCATATCGCACATTCATGTCTACCGTGCCAGTGAATAAGTAAGCTCGTTGTGGCACATAGCCGATGCGAGCACGTAAGTCATCTACATTCCATTCATAGATGGATTTGCCTTCAAATAAGATATCTCCAGACTCAATGGAGAAGAGGCGAGGGATGAGGTTAGTGATTGTACTTTTACCAGATCCGATATCGCCCATAATGGCTAAGGTTTCGCCGTGGTAGACAGTAAAGGAGATATTCTCTAGCGCAGGAGACTCCGCATTATCGTAACGGAACGTAACATTGCGGAACTCTAAAAGTGGTATATCATCACTTGCCGTTACAATAGTATTATATGGTTCCGGGAATGTATCTGTGTTTTCGTGTTCTAACAACTCACGAATACGGGTGTAGCATACGATGGCTTCTGGAATATCGATGATGACGAATATCGCCATGAGCATGCTCAAGAGAATTAGATTAGCGTACTCGATAACGGCAATGATGTCACCTACTTGTAGGGAACCAAGGCTGACGTTGTAACCGCCTACCCAGAGAATGGCAACGGTACTCATATTAAATAGAATTAATATGGTCGGTAAACCGATGGCAAAGGTTTGGCGTAATCGTTTATTGAGTTGGGCTGTTTCTGTAAAAATACTAATTTCTTTTTCGTTTTCGTAGGTTCTTCTGTTGAAAGCTCGAATCACTGGCATACCAACGATGTGATCTCGAACTAGATCGGTAATATCATCTAATTTGAGTTGCATCGCCTTAATTAACGGTAAGGCACGGCTTTCAATAAAGATAATGGTAAGTATCATAAAAGCCATAACGGCAAGAATGACGAGTCCTAGTTGCCAGCTTTTATAGAAGGTAAGTCCTAGACCGACACAAATCATGAGGGGCATAGGGAGGATCATATTTAAACCTTCCCCGAGAACGGATTGGATTTTCTCTACATCTCGGCTTGTGCGCATCAATATGGTGCCAGTACCAAAGTGTGTGAAGTCACGAAGGGAGAAGTATTGTAAGGCTTTCACCAAATCATTGCGCAGTTCCTTGCCCATAGAGGCAGAAATGTGAGCACTCATAGCAACACCTAAGATTGCGGATAATACAGTTAGTAGCGCCACAACAAGCATGTTTATGCTAGAGCTAGTGATCATTTCTAAATCGCCACGGAGTACGCCATCATTGATGATAGATGCCGTTAGCGTTGGTATATATAATGTACCTGCCACAGTGAGTAACGAAAGGATCGATACGATGATGGTAGGAAACCATAGAGGTTTTATGTAATGTATAAATGGTTTCATTTAAATCCTTTTAGTAAATTGCATTAAATTAATAATTTTCGATATTTATATTATATTGCATAAAATTAAAAACGACTAGTTTAATAAAACCTATTATAAAAAGTTTAGTATCTATTAATAACTGTTATGTTTTATGTTATGTACTGATATTAAAAATTTTGATATACTAGACAAGCATTTTTTTTGCAATTTTTGTTTTGAAGTAGTAAGGAGAGTTTCTAATGAAGTTGAATTGGAAATTATTCGCACCGCTTGTAGTAGCTATTCTTGTATGGCTCATCGGTGCTCCTGAAGGTCTTAGCGCAAATTCTTGGATTTATGTAAGTATTTTCGCTGGCCTCGTGGTAGGGTTGATTTTAGAACCAATGCCACCAGCTTTTATCGGTATCATTGCAGTTACCGTATCTATGTTGTTTAAAGTAGGTCCTGCACCTGTTGTAGATAAAGCAACTGGTGTAGCAAAGGCGATTACTGATGCACAAGCTATCAGTTGGGGCCTTAGTGGTTTCTCTAATGCCATCGTATGGTTGATCTTTGCAGCTTTCATGATCGGTATTGGTTATGAAAACTCTGGTCTTGGCCGTCGTATTGCCTTGTTCTTGGTAGCAAAGCTTGGTAAGTCCTCTTTAGGTCTTGGTTATGCCATTGCTATTACTGACCTTGTGTTGGCTCCATTCATTCCAAGTAATGCGGCTCGTTCCGGTGGTACGATTTATCCAATCGTATCTAGTATTTGCCCAATGTTCGATTCCTATCCAGATAAGAACCCTCGTAAAATTGGTTCTTATTTGAACTGGGTAGCATTGGCAACTACATGTGTATCTAGCTCTATTTTCTTGACTGG
>DXZL01000157.1 GCA_019419725.1 Veillonella sp.
ATGGATGCAGAGTCTGTTAAGAACATAACAAGACGGTCAATACCAACACCTAAACCAGCTGTTGGAGGCAAACCGTATTCAAGAGCTGTAACGAAGTCTTCATCCATACGGTGAGCTTCATCATCACCAGCTTCACGTTCTTTCAATTGATCCAAGAAACGTTGTTTTTGGTCGATTGGGTCATTTAACTCGGAGAAGCCATTTGCCAATTCACGGCCATAAATGAATGCTTCAAAACGTTCTGTCGCCAATAGATTTTCACGACTTGCTTTAGCAAGTGGAGAAATTTCTTTTGGATGACCATATACGATAGTTGGTTGAATCAAGTTTTCTTCTACATAATCTTCGAAGCAAAGATTTAAGATTTTACCAATACCATCATTTTCTGTGTATTCTACATTTAAGCGATCTGCAATAGCACGAGCTTCTTCTACAGTTGTGACTGCATCAAAGTCTTCGCCAGTGTATTTTTTTACACCTTCAGCCATTGTGATACGATTCCAAGGTGGAGTCAAATTGATTTCTGTACCTTGGTATGTGATTTCTTGTGTGCCGAGAACTTCTTGAGCACAGTAGGATACAAGGTTTTCTGTTAAGCGAATTGCATCCTCTACATCGCCATAAGCTTGGTAGGATTCAATAGTAGTGAATTCTGGGTTATGACGGTTATCGATACCTTCGTTACGGAAGCAACGGTTCATTTCGAATACGCGGTCCATACCACCAACGATCAAGCGTTTGAGGTACAATTCTGGTGCAATACGCATATAAATATCGATATCAAGCGCATTGTGGTGAGTGATGAATGGACGAGCCGCAGCACCACCAGGGATAGCATGCATCATTGGTGTTTCTACTTCCATAAAGCCATCACGCATCATGTATTCACGAATTTTAGCAACGATTTGGGAGCGTTTTACAAATGTATCACGCACTTCAGGATTTACAATTAGATCAACATAACGTTGACGGTAACGAAGTTCTGTATCCTTTAAACCATGCCATTTTTCTGGTAATGGACGTAAAGATTTGGATAACAAAGTTAATTTGTTAACTTTAATTGTAACTTCCCCTGTATGAGTTTTAAATACGTGACCTTCAACACCGATAATATCACCGATATCAAGCATTTTTACGTATTTATAAGCATCTTCACCCAATACATCTTTACGGAAATATACTTGAATATCGCCGGATTTATCACGCATATTCGCAAATGCTGTTTTACCATGGGAACGGATTGTCATCAAACGGCCTGCAATAACTACAGGTTGACCGTCATATTTCAAGAAGAAGTCATCTTTAATGTCTTTTGCATTATCTTTTACAACAAAACGTTGACCAAATGGATAGATACCATCCGCTTCGTATTCAGCCAATTTATCGCGGCGAATTTGCATTTGCTCATTCAGCTCTTCTTGTACATTTTTAATTTCTTCACTCATGTTATCGCCTCTTCGTCAGTAAATGTAAATTATTGGATTGCTAACACTTTGAATGTAACAGGACCATCTGGTGTGGAAACTTCTACTTCATCACCTTTACGTTTGCCCAAAATAGCTTTACCTACAGGAGATTCGTTAGAGATACGATTGTTAAATGGATCCGCTTCAGAGGAACCAACGATAACATATTCTAATTCATCATTGTACATTGTATCTAATACAGTTACTTTGCTACCTACGGATACAACATCACCTTTTACGGATTCGTCGATGATTTTCGCAGTGTTAATTTTATTTTCAAGCTCTACAATATGACCTTCGATGAAAGCTTGTTCATTTTTTGCATCATCATATTCAGAGTTTTCACTGATATCGCCATATTCAATAGCAGTCTTAATACGTTCAGACACTTCAATACGACGTACAGATTTATAATACGTTAATTCTTCTTCTAATTTCTTTAAACCTTCGGCGGTAAGTAATGTTTCTTTTACGTCTGCCATGGGTACCCCACTCTTTCTACATATAAATAAAATAAGAAAAAAGTGCCATAGTAAGATGACACCTTATCTTTTATTTCTAAATTATCTCAACCATTATATAAAAATACTGTACATTTGTCAATCTAACTACATTTCAGACAGTATTTTACGATATGATTCTAGCTCATTGTGAAAGCTTGTTACGGTATGAATTGTATTCACACGATTGCGCCAATATGCAGATTCAGGGAGTCCCTTCATATACCAGCCTGCATGAGTTCGTATTTCCTTAACAGCCATACTCTCCCCCTTATATTGACACAATAGATCAAAATGCTTTAACAACATATCGAGACGTTCAAGATCAGTTGGCGTCGGTAACACTTCACCGGTCTCTAAATAATGGTGAATGCGACCGAAGATCCAAGGATTACCCTGTGCACCACGGCCTACCATTACAGCATCACACCCCGTTTCATCGAGCATGCGCTTCGCGTCCTCTGGCTCCACGATATCCCCATTGCCAATTACAGGCACGGATACTGCCTCTTTTACAGCCTTAATATAGGACCAGTCCGCATGACCACTGTACATTTGTTCCTTTGTACGGCCATGTACAGCAATAGCTGCGACCCCCGTGGATTCGATGCGCTTTGCAAAGTCTACTACATTGATAGATTCACTATCCCAACCAATGCGCATTTTCACCGTTACAGGTACATCGACAGCCTTAACTGCCGCTTCTGCTACGCGTGCTGCCAAATCAGGATTCTTCATAAGTGCAGAGCCATCCCCTGATGAAACAACTTTTTTAACAGGACAACCCATATTGATATCTACAATATCTGCACCCGCATCAGCTACAACCTTTGCACCGATGGCAATCGCCTCTGGATTAGAACCGAAGATTTGCATAGAAACAGGACGTTCTACATCTTCAAGGCGCAACAATTCATGAGTGCGCTCATTTTTATATTTAATGCCCATAGCACTTACCATTTCGGTACATACCAAGGCAGCGCCATGCTCTTTAGCAAGTAAACGATAGGCAATATCGCTAACCCCTGCCATTGGCGCTAATATGGCTTGACCATCAATTTTGACGGATCCTATTTGCCATTGTTTATTGTTCATATAATTCTATATCCCCTAACAAAAAGGGTACAGCATAAGCTGTACCCGAATGTACGCTACTTTGTTACATATACGTAACTATATTATAGTAGCATTATTTATTTCTTTCGTAAATAAGGCGTAAGCCTTCTAATGTAAGCATAGGCTCTACATGGTCAATGCAGTCTGTAGC
>DXZL01000158.1 GCA_019419725.1 Veillonella sp.
AGCTGTAATGAGGAGCAAGGTTTCATTATAGGGTCACTGGGAAACTGGGAAGGCCCAAATATTGCGATGAATCATGAGTCAGAAAGCCTGCTCTAAATGTATGGTATTGTACATACTATACTTAATTTAGGTTAGTCAGGTGGACTAACCTTTTTTGTCGTTTTCCTATATGCACCTCTGCTATATCGGGAGCGATAAGCATATTAGTTGTTCATTTAGATTATTGTAGTATTTAGAGAGTATAGGAGGAGGCGCCTATGGGCAAACGCTTTGCTAAACAGCTAGGTCAATTCATTATTACACTGTTTGGCATTACTTTTTTAACATTTTGTCTCACTTATTTAGCACCAGGCGATCCAGTTACGATGTTACTAGAAACGGCAGATACTATCGTGTCTCAGGAGCTTATCGATGAAACTCGAGCTCAGCTTGGGTTAGATAAACCGTTCTTAGTGCAATATGCAAACTGGGTTGTGAATGCTGCACAAGGTGACTTAGGGATGAGTTACTCTGCTAAAAAGCCTGTTGTAGATCGTATGTTGGAGGCTTTGCCAGGGACAGTTATGTTAGCAGGTACATCATTAGTATTTACATTGCTCTATGCATTGCCGGCAGGGATTATAAGCGCCTTAAATCGAAACAAATGGATCGACTATCTGTTGCGCGTTGCTTCCTTTGTAGGCGTGTCTATGCCATCATTCTGGTTAGGCCTTGTACTGATTTATATCTTTGGCCTTAAATTAGGACTTGTTCCTATTGCATCTTCTCGTGTAACTCCTATCGGTGTAATTCTACCAGCCGTTACATTAGCTGTTGTAGTCGGGTCCAAGTACATGCGCCAAGTTCGTCTCGTTATTCTTGAAGAAATGCAAAAGGATTATGTTATCGGCGCACGTGCTCGTGGTGTGAGTGAGATGAAAATTTTATTCGGTCATATTTTGCCTAATGCAGTATTACCACTTATCACTATACTGGGCGTTGTTATCGGTTGGTTATTAGGCGGTGTTGCAGTTATTGAAATGGTATTCTCCTGGCCTGGCCTTGGGAATATGGCAGTATATGCCATTACCATGCGCGACTATCCATTGATCGAAGGTTTTGTGTTGTGGGTTGCCTTAGCATATATGTGTATTAATGCATTAGTTGATGCGTCATATATCTTGTTAGACCCTAGATTAAAAAGGGAGAGAGCATAATGGCAGAATTTATTCAAAAACATAAATTGTTCTCTTTCTACAGCGCCTTGATGATTGTGGTAGTTCTCATAGCTATATTTGCACCATGGCTTGCTCCGGGTGATGCTTTTAGCTCAAATCTGAGTCAAGCATTACAAGCGCCAAGTAGTCAACATTGGTTTGGTACAGATAAGCTTGGTCGTGATGTATTGTCTCGCATCATTTATGGTACACAGTTATCCTTGTTTATGGGTGTCAGTATCGTTGTTATCATGGTAAGCATTGGTACTATTATCGGTGCTGTAGCTGGTTATTTCGGCGGGAAAATCGAAATGGTCCTCATGCGTCTTGCGGACATTATGCTATCCTTCCCGGGTGTAGTATTAGCCATTGCCATTGCTGGTATTTTGGGTGGTAGCATTGTGAATACGATTATAGCGCTATCTGTAGTTGGTTGGGCAAAATATGCTCGTCTTGTACGGTCTATGACGTTGAAAGTTCGCGGTGAAGAGTATGTAACGGCGGCTGTCATGATGGGGGCCTCTACAACGACTATTCTAAGACGTCATATCATTCCCAATATCCTTCCTCTTGTTGTTACAACAGGTGCACTTGATATTGGGGCTATCATGATTGAAGTAGCAGGTCTTTCCTTCCTTGGATTTGGTGCTCAACCACCAACACCAGAATGGGGCCTTATGCTTAACGAAGGTCGTCAATATTTACAAACCAGTCCATGGCTGATGGCCTTCCCTGGTATGTCCATCCTTATCGTAGTTGCTATCTTTAACCTTTGGTCTGATTCCTTACGGGACGTAGTGGATCCTAAGAACCAAGGTTAGTTACGTGTGATGCTTATTTATAGGTTGTGTTGTGAAAGTTGTTATATAAATAGGCGGTAATAAGGTTTTTCCATTATGACTATTGTAGATTGTAGTGGTCATGATGTGTATGTTTTATGTTTATATGTAATGGTACAAGGAGATTTTACATGAAAAAATCTTGGAAAAAGGCCCTCTTAGCAGGTCTTAGTGTTGTGATGATGGGTTCCTTCATCGCAGGTTGTGGCTCTGATAATAATGGTGCTGCTAATAAGGATGTTTTAAAAGTTGGTGTAACTAACTTCGCATCCACATTAGAACCTACAGAAAACTTCTTCGCTTGGGTTGTCATGCGTTATGGTGTAGGCGAAACATTGGCTAAGTTTGACGAACAAATGAAACCTCAACCATGGATTGCATCTAAATGGGAAGTATCCCCAGACCATAAAACGTGGACTTTCACAATCAATGATAAGGTGAAATTCTCTAATGGTAAAAAAGTTGATGCTGCAGCAGTTAAAGCATCTATCGAACGGGCTTTTGAAAAATCCAATCGTGCGAAAACATTCTTCGAATATGACTCCATCGAAGCTAATGGTCAACAATTAGTTATTCATACAACAAAAGAATATCCTAATATGCCTGGTCTTTTAGCTGATCCATTGTTCCTAATTGTTGACGTTCAATCTGAAAAAGATGGCCGTAACTTTGCTAAAGAAGGTCCTATTGGTACAGGCCCATACGTGGTTAAATCTTTCACAAAAGAACGGGCTGAAATGGCAGCCAACGAAAATTACTGGGATGGTTCAGTACCATTTAAAACTGTAGAAATTCCTTCCATCGACGATCCTAATACGCGTGCTATGAGCTTGCAATCTGGTGATGTTGATATGGCGGTTAACATCGGTGCTGGTGAAATGGGCTTATTCCAAAATAACGATAAGTTCAAGGTTGATGAAATCGCATCTCTTCGTGTAGTATTGGCTCGTATCAACCAAAAAGGTGTTCTTGGTGATGACAAAGTACGTGCTGCAGTTATTTCTGCAACAGACCGTAAAAACTATGCTGATGTATTGTTAAAAGGTACATTCATTCCTGGTTCCGCACCTATTCCACCATCCATGGACTATGGCTTCAAAGATTTGAAAGATCCTAATGCGTATAACCCTGAACGTTCTAAACAATTATTAGCAGAAGATGGTTGGAAAGATACTGATGG
>DXZL01000159.1 GCA_019419725.1 Veillonella sp.
ACCTTACCAATCGATGTTTGAGTAAGGCAGTTATGGAAAAATGTAGCCGCTAATTCTGACGCTTCATATAGTTTTTTCCGTCGTTCGTCTCGAGCTCGTTGTTCTGGTGAAAGCTTAGCCTCTGGCAATGGAATATTAGCGCGATTAGCAAGGCGCTCTAAGACCTCAACAAAGCTTAAATGCTCAAGTTCCATAAGGAATTTAATGACATTTCCCGATGCATGACAGCCAAAACAATAATAAAAGCCCTTTTCAGGGGCAACACTAAAGGACGGCGTCTTTTCATTATGAAATGGACAACAACCCCAATAGTTCTTGCCCCGTTTCTTTAAGGCTACATGCTCAGATATTACAGATACAATATCATTTGCATCTTTGATTTGTTCAATCAATTCATTTTCAAAATATCTGCTCATAGCCAACGCCTCCTTCCCTTATATATATTAATTCGATATACAAATAAAAAATCCTCTATTTGTAAAGTAATTTAATCAATTATCGAATCAATAGGTTTAATAACCGATACGAATCATAGGAATCATCATCTATTAAAGATCAATACATAAGGATTCCTATACTCCGTATCTTTAAATTATATGCAAATGAAATTTGATAATAATAGGCTGCAATGAATCATTGCAGCCTATACTTATCGCTTATAGCATATTATTTTGCGTAATCCACAACGCGAGTTTCACGAATAATTACGACCTTAATTTGGCCTGGATATTCGAGTTCAGACTCGATGCGTTTTACGATATTCCGAACAAGTAATGTAGACTCAGCTTCATCAATCTTATCCGGTTTTACTACAACGCGAATCTCACGACCTGCTTGAATAGCAAAGCATTTTTCAACGCCTTCGAAGGATTCAGCGATTTCTTCCAATTTAGATAAACGTTTCAAGTAGTTTTCTAATGTTTCTCGACGTGCTCCAGGACGAGCCGCAGAGATAGCATCAGCAGCTGCAACTAATACAGCTTCTACAGATTGGAACTCTTCATCACCATGATGAGCGCCAATGCAGTTAATTACTGCTGCGCTTTCACGATATTTACGAGCCACATCAACACCGATTTGAACATGAGAACCTTCAAGTTCACGGTCTAATGCTTTACCAATATCATGGATCAAACCACCTCGTTTAGCCAATGTTACATCACAGCCTAGTTCAGCTGCCATCAAACCTGCTAAATGAGATACTTCAATAGAATGTTTCAAAACGTTTTGACCGTAACTAGTACGATATTTCAAACGACCTAAAATCTTAACAATTTCAGGATGTAAGCCATGAACATCAGCTTCAAATGTTGCTTGTTCACCAGCTTCTTTAATAGTTTGGTCAACCTCTTTACGAGCTTTACCAACCATTTCTTCAATACGAGCTGGATGGATACGACCATCTACAATCAATTTTTCTAAAGCAATACGAGCCACTTCACGACGAATTGGGTCGAAGCCAGAAAGAATAACTGCTTCTGGTGTGTCATCGATAATCAAGTCAATACCTGTTAATGTTTCGAGTGCGCGAATATTACGGCCCTCACGACCAATAATGCGGCCTTTCATTTCATCATTAGGCAATGCCACTACGGATACGGTAGTCTCCGCCACATGGTCAGCTGCGCAACGTTGGATTGCAGAGGAGATAATTTCTTTTGCTTTTTTCTCCGCATCATCCTTAGCTTGCTGCTCCATTTCCTTAACCATAATTGCCGTTTCATGACGAATCTCTTGTTCTACATTTGTTAACAAGATATTCTTAGCTTCTTCAAATGTCATGCCAGAAATACGTTCTAACTCTGCCATTTGTTTTTCATACAAAGCTTCAATTTTTTCACGGCTTTGGGCTAAGTCAGCTTCTTTGCGATGTAAAGCTTCCTCTTTGTGTTCAATATTGTCTAATTTTTTATCCAAAGATTCTTCTTTTTGAAGAATACGACGTTCCATACGTTGAAGTTCAGAACGGCGATCTTTATTTTCTCGTTCTACATCAGAACGGAGCTTATGAATTTCTTCTTTCGCTTCTAATAAAGCTTCTTTCTTTTTAGACTCAGCTGTGCGCTCACCATTTGCGATGATACGTGCAGCCTCTTGTTCAGCTTGATTCAGTTTTCCTTCAGCAATATTTTTTCTAAAAAAATAGCCTGCCCCTAGTCCAATCAGTACCATTACCACTGCAATTAGACAATACTCTAAAATATGTCCCACATCTTCTAAAATCTGTCTCACCTCCTCTTAAATTCTCAAAATCGAGCTTTCATGCTCCTTTTTATGCCCTTCATGCATTAAATTATCATTTAGCCATATCATCATATAAATAAATAAGGCTACTATTAATTTTAGACTTGAAAGCCCTTTCTGTCAAGATTTTACAAGCCTGGTAAGGCCTCAGAAAAAGTACTATCTATTCATAAAAATCATTGCACACAACTTGGATAGTACTCGTTGAAAACCCTCTATATTTGAGAAAATTAAAGACTTTTACACGAGGAGTGCAGTCCTCATTGAGAATGGAACCAAATTTTTTCTCCACCACACGATAAGCGGCTTTCACTTCATCATAATCAGAGATTTCCGGAGGCACAGTAAGACCTCTAAGTTTCATCTTTTGCTTAATCATGTAGGCGCCGTATTTTTGTTCTTTCATCAAATAGTCTAATACTTGTTCAGACAGGCGCTCATCATTGATATAATCATAGTCTCTAAGGCGTTCGAGGACCCGCTCAATGATGGGGTCCTCGATTTGTTTACGTCTCATTTTTTGTGTCAGTTCATAGGAACTTAGAAATCGTTGAGCTAGGAAGCGATACGCTTGATCCATAGCAGCTTGCATCGTTTCTTCACTCATGATTATACTTCTTCAGTTACTTCTTCACCGATTACATCGATTTCTTCAGTGCCAACCGCTAATGTATCGCGAATAATACGATCAATCTCATCAGCGATTTGTGGATTGTCGAGCAAGTATTGTTTAGCCGCCTCTTTACCTTGGCCCATACGTTCCCCATTGTAGGAATACCATGCACCAGATTTATTGATGATTTCCATATTTGTACCGATATCGATAAGTGTACCTGCTTTAGAAATACCTTCACCATACATCAAGTCAAATTCTGCTGTTTTGAATGGAGGTGCTACTTTGTTTTTAACTACTTTAACTTTAGTGCGAGCACCAACGTTTTCGTTGTTAGCTTTAAT
>DXZL01000016.1 GCA_019419725.1 Veillonella sp.
TCGCCCATCAAGGCGTGAACCTCGCCCTCCTTGAGGGTAATACTTACATCGCGCAGTACTTGGTTCGTACCAAATGCCTTTGCAATGCCTGACATAACAATTTCCATAACTACTCCTATATGATTGGTGAAAGTATCTCTCATGTGTGTAATAGATTTGATAGTTAGTTAATTTTTGCAAGCTGAGCTGCCTAATTTACAGGTTCGGATGCTTATAAAACTAGTCGTTTAATCTATTGCTCTAGGGACGATCGCTGAAAATACAATCGGCGCGCAAGATAATGTTCGCATACGGAGATGCTTCACCAGTTCTAATAATGCATTTGCATTGTTTTGTTGCTTCTTTGAAAGCTTCATGGCTCGTTTCGATCCATTCGTACTGACTGGATGGGAAGGTAGACTCCAAGAAGTCATAAGCCTCAGGATTATTTTCCTTAATTTCTTTTGCTACATGAACTGCTTCGGATTTCATGTGCTTAGCGATGATAGATACCACTTGTTCAAAGCTTGGTACACCAAAATCCAAAGCTAAGTCAATTTTCTGAACCCCTTCAGGTACTGGTAATCCACAGTCGGAGATACAAATCGTATCTGTGTGACCAAGATCAGCAAGCACCTTAGCAATATGGCTATTTAAAATACCGTGTCGTTGCATGGATAACTCCTTTTTGTATTCTAATGAATGAGGTTTTAAGGCCTCATTCATTAACTATCTTTGTTATAAAGCGGACCGATGTATTTATAGTTTAAAGGTCTATTTAATATGCTAATTCTTTGTTAAGAATGCAGCAACCTCGTCCTTTGTAGGCATGCCGCCTTGGGCGCCTAAACGTTGGATGGAGAGGGCTGCAGCTGCATTGCCGTAGTGTAATGCGTCGGCTAAGCTTTTACCATTAACGATAGCTGTTGCAAAGGCACCGTTGAAGGTATCGCCTGCGCCTGTTGTATCTACTGGGTCAACCTTGAAGCTAGATACGGTGTGGATTTCGCCGTTGTCAGCGTAGCCTACACCTTTACTGCCAAGGGTAACGATGATTTTATTTTCATTAGCTAACAATGTTTGTTCTGTAGACTGCTCAGGGTAGAGGGCAGATAATTCATGCTCGTTTGGCGTAATATAGGTTGCCAATTCTAACCATTCAGGATTGAGGTCCGCTGCTGGAGCGGGATTTAAGAGGACTTTTACATTAGCCTCGTGGCAACGACGAACGATGTATTCGATGGTTGGAATAGGAATTTCGTTTTGTACCATTACGAGATCTGCTTGCTCGACAGCAGACCAAGCATTATCTACTACAGATTGATCAACCTTAGCATTAGCGCCAGGAATAACGATAATGCTATTGTCACCTTCTGCTAATGTAATGTGTGCCGTACCTGTTGTAGTATTTGGTACAGTGACGATGTAGTCTGTATTGATATGATTTTCTTTTAGATTATCTAAAATCATTTGGCCGTATGCATCTTCGCCGATGCAACCTACCATAGTAACCTCTGCACCGAGACGAGCAGCAGCTACCGCTTGGTTAGCGCCTTTACCGCCATGTGCGATGTGCAACTCGTTGCCCATGATTGTTTCCCCTGCTGTAGGGCGTTTGTCCGCGAGGACTACAATATCCATGTTGCAACTACCAATAACAACAATGCGATTCATAATAACTCCTTAATAATCTTTTGCCCTGAGTGGGACAGAAAATAGTTATTGATTATTTTTATACACAAAAAAATAGAGGATTTTATACGTTAGAATGTATATATATGTGTAATTGATAACCGCATAGGCGTTTACTTTTACATATCTATTAGTATAACTTAATCATTTATTAGTATAGCGTAAATACAGAAGTTTATCTATATAAATAACTATAAAATATAGGAATAAGAAAAGGTATATCCTAAAACGGCCTTACATGAGTAAAAATGTACTCGGCAGAAAAAGGATATACCACTTTAAAAGAGCAATATATTATACTATTATTTATATTTTTTCTAACATTTTATCTATACTATCAAAGGTTTCCTCTAGAGATAGAGTACGCCCTTGGATAATATCATTTTGGCCTTCTACAATAGCAGATAATATATCTATCTTAGCTTGTAAAATGCTAGTTGTAGTATCATTAATATTTATTGTATCACTGTAGCTTTTACCTATATTCATAGTCTGTTAGGCCTTTGTTCTTAATATAGTTATATATTAGTGAAAGCTAGGTTTGTCGTAGTGTGTGCCTGGTTCGCCAATACCAATGCTTGCACGATGGAAAGGTGTTTCATCATCTACATGCAAGATGTCGAAGATGGCTTTTACTACAGCTTCTCGTGTAACTTGGGCATCGTTAAATTGAACGCCTTCAGGAATGAGCTCGTAATTTGTATTTTCTGGATCATTGTAGAGCCATGTGAGGCGTAAGATTGTGTAGTTTAAGTTGGACTCGCGCAATACATTGCGTGCTTGACGTTCGCCTTGTACATAGCTAATCGGTAAGTTGTCAAAGGTCCATTTTTCAAGTGCTGCAGGGAACTCACCAGAAAGACCAGCCATGGAAAGGCCGATAACGCGGCGCACATTTTTACGGCTCAATGCTTTTACGATGGATGCCATATCACTGCCAGACTCCATAGCGCCTACGAAAACGATTTCAGCGTTTGTTACAGCTTGTTCTAATTTTGCAGGGTTTTGGAAAGAACCCTCGATGACAGTAACTCGTTCATGTTCCAAGATTTCTGGATGCAAACGAGTAGATAATTGACGACCATATAATGTAAGGTGCATATCTGTATATGTTAATAATGTAGCAATTAACTTCTGTGCAATCTGGCCAGCGGCCCCTAAAATAGTAATATATTTGTACATATAGACCTCCTATGTTCTAGGCATAAGTATTTATATGCATTATATCACAACTATATGACGAGAAAGTGAGAATAACAATTTAATTAATAGCTAGAATTTCTTTTGTTGTTCTTAGTTGCGCAAATCGATTTCTCCAAATTTTTTCTTTGTAAAAGGATAAGATTTGATCGGCAGATAGATGGATGTTGTCAAAGGTTGAGATCGCATCTTCGACGATGGTGATTTTATAACCATATTCAAAGCCTACTTTCACAGATGTATCAATGCAAAATTCCACTTGCATTCCTACAAATGTTAAATCGGTAATATTTTTTCGGTTTAAATATTCCTTTAATTCAGTATCCTTGAAGATGCTATTGTAATATTTATTGAAAATCTTTTCGTTTTCTTGAGGCTTTAATTCGTGATAAACTTGCCAATTATCACTACCCGTTGCTAATAAACCATCATCTTCAGAATGTCTCATAAAAATTACTTCTATATTTTGATCTCTGAAATGTTGAATGATTGCTTTTGTATTTATGATAAAATTTTTTATATCGAAAGGATTTTCTTTAACTAAGCCTTCTTGTATGTCGATTACGATTAATGCTTGTGCCATGATGTATTTCCTTCATTAAAGATAAATTATATGTATTACATGAATATGATTAGAATTTATTATATTAGTTATTAAATTATTGTCGATTTCTTCGTATATAAGTATCTATGCACATTATATAACAAGTATATAACAAGAAAAAGAAGAAAGCAGTATCATATATGTTGATAGTAATTTTAAGAAATGTTGTAAAATCTGATGTTGAATTTACATGATAATTTAACTACAATAATGATAAGATATTAGAAAGATGAGTGTTATATCACTAAAGTATTTTGGAGGTGATAGTATGCCGAATATAAAACCTATTTCAGATTTACGTAATTATTCTGAAGTTTTACGTGATGTTACTATAGATAGTCCCGTATTCTTAACTAAAAATGGTAGAGGTAGATATGCAATTATGGATATTCAAGATTATGAACGTGTAATGGCTACTATAAAACTTATGGGGGCTTTAGAGACAGGTCGTAAATCTGGTGAAGAACAAGGATGGATCTCATCAGAGCAACTAAAGAGTGAATTGGGGATTTAATCATGAATAATCAAATTAGCTATGCACCAAAAGCACGGGAAGATTTACTAGAAATAAAATCTTTTATAGAAGAAGAAACAGGTGATATTGAGTTAGCTAAGAAAACCGTTTTGGATATAGTGACTACGAATGACTCGTTGAGTATATTTCCAGAAATGGGACAGCGATTATTGATTAATCTAGGGAGTAAAATTGAATATAGATATTTACTTTGTCATAATTACTTAAGTTTTTACCGTTATTTAGACCGGACTATCTATATTGATAGAATATTAAACAGTAGACGGGATTATCTTAGAATATTATTAGATGAAGTCCATTAGTTCTTAAAAGCACTATCGTTAATAGATGGTGCTTTTTATCATATGATAAAGATACTGTTTATTAATAGTATCTTAGCTTTCACAAATCCTCGAAGAGTGATAAAATATAGATTATATATTCATTTTTAGAAAAGAGGCTATTATGGAACGGATTCAAGATCTTGTGTACACGCATGTGCAGGGTGGCCAGTTTAGATGGGTTACTGTCAGCACATTGATGCTCGCATTGGGCACGATATTGCATTTGGTGAGCCCTAGTGTGGCTGGGGTAACGCCAAACTGGACGATTGCTACGTACTGCGTAGCTATTTTATTGACTCGTCCTAGTTTGAGTCAAACGTTGGGAATTGGCCTAGTAGCGGCCCTTATCAACGTATTGACGTCTAAGTCAGCATTCCCGTACGGCAACTTGTTGTCTGAACCAGGCGGTGCGTTGACAGCAGCTCTCGTGACACGTGCTATGTTGTCCGTAAAGTTCCGCAAAATCGGTGGCTTTGATTTGACGCCAATTCTATCTGGCTTCTTAGCCACAGTTGTATCTGGCGGTATCTTCGTTACCCTCTTGTGGAAAGTATTGGGTTTGCCAGACAATGTGTACATGTACGGTATGTGGCCAATGGTTCTTATCGTAGGCGCTTTGAACGGTGCCATTACACCAATCTTGTACATTCCGGCGCAACGTTTATTCTCTAAACGTGGCATGTTGCCAAGTACAGATCAATTGACGTCTGACCATAGTCATATGACAATCCTGCCTGAGCGCCAAGCTAAGATTTCTATTGAACACGTAAATTACTACCATCCAAAAGCGACTACGCCGTCCCTTAAAAATATTAATCTCGATGTATATGATGGTGATTTCTTAGTGATAACAGGTCCCGCAGGTTGTGGTAAAAGTACCCTTTGCATGGCCATGGTAGGGGCTGTGCCTAAATTCTACGGTGGCCGTCTTGAAGGCATGGTGTTCGTAGATGGTAAAGCGACTACGCAAATGGAAATTCCTGAACTAGCTAATCACATTGGTGTAGTTCTCGCCGATTACGATACACAACTTGTAACGATGACAGTTCGCGAAGAAGTAGCCTTTGCTATGGAAAACCGCGGTTATGATCGTGAAACGATTAGAACTCGTTCTGAAGAGGTGTTTAAGCAAGTGGGGCTTGTAGGCTTAGAAGATCGCAAGATTACAAGCTTATCCGGTGGTCAACGTCAACGTTTGGCGATTGCTTCCGTTTTGGCTACGAACCCAACGGTTCTAGTTCTCGATGAACCAACGAGTTCCCTCGACCCAGATGGGACTGCCGAATTATATCGCCTCGTAGGTGATTTAAATGAGAAACACGGTATTACCGTTGTTGTTATCGACCATGACTTACACGCTGTATTGCCGTATGCAAACCGCATGGCCCTCATGGTGGATGGCTCTATTGCATGTGATGATGATGTACCAACTACGCTTCGTTACATGTACGAACACAATATTCACGTAGATGCGTTGCCATCCGTGTTCACTACATACATGGAACTTGAACAAGCGGGCTTCCACAGCGATGAACCTTGGCTCAGCATCGAGTCTGCTATTAAGGGCCTGCACCAAATTGAAATGGCTCACGCTATCCAAAAAGAGGTGCATGGTGAAAGCAACTCTCCAGCAAATCAATCTAATACAGTAGAAAATAAGCAACCAATTCAACGCGTTGATGATGTACAAGGAAAGGACGGTGGCGCTCATGCTTAAGGTTGAAAATATCCGCTTTGGCTATGTGCCATCTGTAGACATCTTCCGGAATGTGACTTTCACCATCGAAGGGGGCGAATACATCGCCATCGGTGGTCGCAACGGTTGTGGTAAAACCACTATCACTCGTTTGCTCGTTGGTCTTGAAAAATCGAGCGAAGGCCGCATGTACTATAACGGCACTGACATTACGTCTATGCCGCCATCCAAACGGGGTCAATTTATTGGTTATGTATTCCAACAGCCAGATCGCCAAATGTTTAGACCAACAGTAGCTACAGAGGTTGCCTTCGGCCCTGAATCACTAGGTCGCAGTAAATCCGAAGTAAAACGCATCGTTGATGAAGTGTTGGAGCGCACAGGTATTTCTCACTTACGTGAAGCGTACCCTCCAACATTGCGCCGCGGTGAAAAGCAACGCGTTGCTATCGCTTCTGCCCTAGCAATGCAATCTAAAATCCTCATCCTTGACGAACCAACAAGTGGTCAAGATGGTAAGGAAACAAAAGAGTTGCTAGCTTTATTGCGTCAGCTCAATCAAGAAGGGATTACGATCCTTCTTATTACACATGATATGGAAATCATGGCTAGCGAATGTAGCCGTGCACTCATCATGGGTAACCAAACAGTTGCCTTTGATGGCAGTCCAGAAGAATTATTCAAGAAGTCTACGGACGAATTGCAAGACCTAGGCCTTACAAAACCGCCAAGTGTGGAACTTTCACTAGCGGTACCATCCCTAGGCTATTGCAAATCTATGGATGAATTGAAATCTAAGTTAGTGGCTCAGTTGAGCGGAAAATAGGAGGGACATATGGAACGTTTAGTACCGTTAACAAAAATCTTGATGACCCTCGCCGTATCCGTGTGGGCCATCCTATTGCGCGACTGGCCATCTCTATTAGCCTTAGTCGTTGTAGAGCTGGGTGTATTGCTTGTAGCTGGTTTGCTATTCAAACAACGCAAAGCCGTTGTGGCATTGACTAGCTTTGCGGTATTCCTTGGTATTGTTCAATTTCTCGGCAGTGGCGATGTAACATCTGCCATCGTATCTGGCCTACGTATGCTTGCGATGACACTTGTATTCATCTGCTTGTTGGCAACTACAAAATTGCAAGACCTTACGGCAGCGCTCGTAACACAATGCAAAATTCCTTATGAATATGCATTTATGTTCACTGCCGCACTTCGCTTTGTGCCTGATTTCATTGCTGAAAGCCATGCTGTACAAGAGGCACAAGCATGCCGTGGGTTATCCTTAGAAGGCAACTTCTTGAAGCGCATGAAATCTTACGCATCCGTTATCCAACCATTGCTTTTAAAATCCTTGGGCCGCTCCGAAACAATGGCATTGTCCCTAGAACTACGTGGCTTCGGTGGACCTACACATAGCTTTGCAGCATCTGTAGGATTGAAAACTATGGACTATGCTGTGATTGGCGTTTTGATTGTTATTACAGTACTACTATTCGCAATTGTGTAATAGATAGCGTTAATTGTGTTATAATTAACTTGAAGAGTATGGGGTATCTTAATTGGTACACCTGAAAAGACACCTAGAAAGGGCTAAATTTCTAGGTGTCTTTTGTTTATCTCTTAACAATTTATTTATGATATACTATAGATAGGTAGTAAAGCGTACAAAATATTGCCTACAATATAAAAAAGGACGAGTTGTCGCTCGTCCTTTTTTTGCGTATTTTATTCATTTATTGATACCAGCTATAAATTATCTTTTGTCTAGTTTGTTAGGTGGATTTTATGCCTTTTTAAGTATATAAGTAAAATAAGAGTTTTTTACTTATATATACTTCAAAATGTATAAGCTGAGTGGTAAAAAACGTTGTTTTTACCACTCAGTTTTGTTCTATTGGGGATATAGAAGTAAAATATATAATTTTTACATTTTAAAAATGCAGAAAAGTGAAATGGTATGTCATACGAACAGTTCATCCTTTTCTTGCTTATTTGTGTTCTTTTTATTATAGTATGTTAAATAGAAATAATATTTTTTTAGAATACCAACTGTTTTGAGGAATTCTTATGAGTGAATTAGTAATTCGACCCATTACACAGGATGATGTAGCATCTTGTTTAGATATTTATAATTACGAGGTAGTAAACGGCGTAGCCACCCTTGATCTTGAACCTCGTACATTGCCAGAGTGGCAGGAGTGGTTTGAGGCGCATCAAACGTCTGAGCACTGCATTTTTGTAGGGCTTATGGACGATGTTGTGGTAGGCTATGCATCGCTTTCACCATATAGAACAAAGGATGCTTTTAAAAGCACCGTCGAATTATCTATCTACATCCATCAAGGGTATCGCAGCAAAGGCGTGGCATCTAAATTGATGGCCCATATATTAGAACATGCGAAAGAAACAGAAACATTACATACGGTGGTGTCTGTCATTACGGCGGGAAATGCAGCAAGTACAGCATTGCATGAACGGTTTGGCTTTACCTATTGTGGTCTAACACCGCAAGTTGGTTTTAAACATGGTAAATATCAGGATACCGAAACATACGCATTATTGGTATAATAAAACGTAGATAATAATACGATATATAAATTAGGTATATGAATTAGGTACATAAATTAGATATATTAATACGATATATTAATACGATATATTAATACGATATATTAATACGATATATTAATAATGTATAGATGATAGATAAGGGTTCGCTACGGGTTAGGGCGAATAGGGTGATTGAATGAACATGAAAGATGAACGGCAGTTCGTTGGCTATAGTAAGTATCGTAGCCGACTTGTGGACGGTCATGTACATACAGAATTGTGTCCCCATGGTAGTGGCGACCGCACTGCGTTGATGATTGAAAAAGCCATTGAGTTGCGCATTGAAAAGGTGTGCCTCACTGAGCATGCGCCATTGCCTGCGGGCTTTGCTGCTGAGTACGGTGGCGATCAAAAGGCTTATGATACTGCATCTTTGAAATTGAACCAAGTAGATGCCTACTTAGAATTAGGTCGTCAATTACAACGTGCTTATGGCACGCATATCGATATCTCCCTCGGCTTTGAAGTGGATTACATTCCAGGCTTTGAGACGGATATTCAAGAGTTCCTCGACCGTTATGGTCCGTTGACGGATGATAATATTTTGTCTGTTCACTTTATGGAAGGTGTGGATAATGCCTTTTATTGCTTGGACTACAGCCCTAAAGAATTTGAAAAGGGCTTTGGTCCTTGGATTCAAAAGCAATATGAGTTATATTACAAATATTACTCCACCGTGCGTCAAGCGGTGCGAGCTGACCTTGGCGAATATACGCCAAAACGCATTGGTCACTTTGATTTGATTAAGAAATACCAACACCACTTTGGCTTTGAGCGTCACTTAGATCGCCGCAATGCGCAGGTCGTAAGCGATATTCTGCATATCATGCGTGTACAAGGGCGCGAACTAGACTATAACATGAGCGGTTTCTTCAAACCAGACTGCCGTGAAATGTACCCAAGCCGCTTTATCCAAGGCATGGCTGCTATCATTGGGGTGCCATTTGTACTAGGCTCTGATGCACATAGCATAGCAGATATAGAAAAAGTTTGGGGATAATAACAAAAGGTCTATACTTGGCTCCGTTCTTTGTAACCTGTGGGTGAAAGTATAGGCCTTTTCTTTGTGCAAATACTAATTAGATGATTTGATATCTTTATAGTTTAATGATAATGATAG
Source organism: Veillonella sp. (assembly GCA_019419725.1). Lineage (GTDB taxonomy): Bacteria > Bacillota > Negativicutes > Veillonellales > Veillonellaceae > Veillonella. Next base: position 9,757 of record DXZL01000016.1, read on the forward strand.
CATTGCATCTATCCAACCATTTGGTTGGCAGGCAAAGGTAAGTGGGAGTATATAATGAGAAAACTACTGATTGGACCTATTGTTTTAATTGCTTTAATAACAGCTTTTATAGCTTTTATGTTTTATCATGAACCATCATCAGATGAGCTGGTTGGCCGTAGTGTAGTTTTAGAGTTTGGGCCTAAGAATGAAATTTATATTAGCAAATTTGGTAGCCAATTTATTTTATCTGATACTAGTTTCTCTAACTCTAAATTTCCTTATTTCTTTGATGCTTTTGTAGAGAAAGATAAGGCTGGCAGCTCGTATCTATACTTATTATGTAAGGATAATATGATTGTCTTTGATAATAATATGAATTGTATTCTATTCTTCTCCAAACAAAACCAAGAGTCCAAAGCTTTATTAAATCATGTAAAGAAATATTATCATTTTGATGCAAGTAAAACGAAGTATAAGATTGAAGACTTAGATGAAGTTGATAGGTCTATATATCTATCGTTACAAAGTCAAAATTAATCCTTAATTATATGTATTTAACTATACTTATAAAAGGATGTAAGCCATAGGCGTAGTGTCTTTATATTAATAATGTGAAATCATAACGGTTCTATTGACAATTCTATAGAACCGTTATATTATAATTTCATACTTTAACTAGTTAAAGTAGTAAAATAGAAAAGTATCGATATAGGTAAAATTTTTCTCATAATAAATTGAATAGCTATATGAGTTGAGTTACCACGGAATTTGCGTTGTTAGTAACGAATATAGCTTTAACCGGCATGAGAAATGATATAGATCAAATAATAGAAAGGATGTTTACGATGGTACAGCAGCAATTACCTACGGGATTCCGTGATGATATAGGGGCCGTAGCAGAGCGCAAGGATGATGTGAGCCAATATGTGCTCGGTCTATGTCGTAGCCGCCAGTACACAAAGATCTCTACGCCTCTTGTGGAGTACAAAGATGTATTTAATGGCTATGCAATGGGGCGCGGTCAGCATATGTACGAGTTCATGGATAGTTCTGAGGCATCTGTCGTAATTCGTCCTGATTTGACTATGCCAATTGGTCGTTTTTTGGCGACCACTAATATTGAATTACCTCGTACGTTCTATTACTTAGGCGATGTGTTTATGAAAAATAAGAAGCACCGCGGCGATGTGAATCAAGTAACGCAAGGCGGTATCGAGATGGTTGGCTATGAAGGCATTGAAGCCGAGCAAGAGTGCTTTGCCATCATTAAAGAGGTAAACGAAACGCAGCTTGGTAATAACTTATTACTTGAGATTGGGGATGCTCGTTTTTCTCGTGCTATCACCGATACACTAGGTCTTAGTGATGAAGAAAAATCTGAGCTCTTAGAGGCTTTGTTTACTAAATATTTACCTCGTTACAACGAGTTGATTTCAGACTTTAAAAATAGTGCATTATATCCATTTTTAACTGTATGGCCTCGCTTGTTCGGCACGGTGCAAGATATTAAGGATGAGCTCAACCAAATCATCTTGCCCGCCGGAGCGCAACGTATTCTAGATAATCTCGTTGATATGGCTAACAAAGTGGCTCAAACAGGCCAACAGGTTCGCATTGACGTATCTACAGAACCGCTTCAGTCCTATTACACGGGCCTCACCTTTAGAGGCTACGTGGATGGTGTGTCCCAATACATCGTCAGTGGCGGTCGTTATGATGGCTTGCTGTCTAGCTTTGATGGTACGCCGATGCCGGCCGTTGGGATGGCTTTCAACATTGATGTGTTAACCGATGTGACCTTGAATGGTGAAAGCAACAATCATGATAATGGCAAATTGCGTATCGCCCTCACAAAGGGCCGTGTAGAAAAGGATTTTATTCCTCTCTTGGAATCCTGTGGCGTAGACTGTGAGCCGTTGCGCAACAAGGCACGTAAACTCATCATTCCATTGGGAGACTCTATTGAGGTAATCCTAGCAAAAGGGCCTGATGTAACAACGTACTTGAAAAATGGTGTAGTAGACCTCGGTATCGTTGGTAGTGATGTACTAGACGAACAAGATGATACAAGCTATGAAATGCTTGATCTACAAACTGGTAAATGCCAATTTATCTTGGCCTCTCTTGCTGGCTATGACCCTAAAGAAGGGCGCCGTCAACGTATCGGTACAAAATACCCAACCATTACAAAACAGTACTTTGGTGCGCAAGATGTGGAAATCATAAAAATTGAAGGTTCCGTAGAATTGGCTCCGTTAGTAGGACTGGCGGATGCTATCGTAGATATTACAGAAACGGGTACAACATTGCGTGAAAATAATTTAGAAATCTTCGACTGGTTACAAAAGATTTCTACGCGCCTTGTAGCTAATCCATTAGCGTTAAAACAAAAGAGAAATACTATTTTTAAACTCATAGATCAGCTTTCAGAAGCCATTAATACATAAGAGTAGCGCGAATCCTATATTTAATTAGTGATATTGACAGCTCAAGTAGGAAGAAGGACATTTGATGAAAATTTATAAGGAATCACTAGATACGATGCTTAGTATCGTACGAGATTATACACAACAAACTACAGACATGGAAATTGAACGTCGCGTGTACGATATTATCGCTGACGTTCGCGCCAATGGTGATGCGGCCTTAAAGGCCTATTCTGAAAAATTCGATGGTGTGTCTATCGAAGACTTCAAGGTGCCTCAAGAGGAAATCGATGCCGCTTATGAGTCATTATCTGATGAGTTGAAAGCGGCTTTATTAAAGGCAAAGGCTAATATTACGGAGTTCCACAGCCGTGAGATCGAGCAAGGCTTTGTAGATATGGATACACCGGGTATCATCCGTGGTCAGAAGGTCATTCCATTAGCTCGCGTTGGTCTTTACGTTCCTGGTGGCACAGCGGCGTATCCTTCTACCATCATTATGACTGCGTTGCCAGCCAAAATCGCAGGCGTCAAAGAAATCGTTATGGTCACACCTCCTCAAAAGGATGGTATTAACCCTGCCGTATTAGGTGCAGCAAAGCTTGCTGGCGTTGATGCGGTATACCAAGTAGGCGGCGCTCAAGGTGTAGCGGCGTTGGCTTATGGAACGGAAACAATTCCAAAGGTTGATAAAATCGTTGGCCCTGGCAATATCTACGTAGCCACTGCAAAGCGCCAAGTATTCGGTCAAGTCGATATCGACATGATTGCAGGCCCTAGCGAAATCGGTGTGATTGCTGACGACAGTGCTAATCCAGTTCATCTTGCGGCTGACCTTTTATCCCAAGCGGAACATGATCCTCGGGCGCGGGCCATTATGGTTACTACTAGTGAAAAATTAGCGAATGCCGTGTCTGATGAGGTAGAACATCAATTAAAATTGTTACCTCGTGAAAGCATCGCTCGTCCTGCTATTGAAAATAATAGTTATATTGCTGTTATGGACAGCGTTGAAGACATGTTTACGGTAATGAACGAAGTAGCGCCAGAGCATTTGGAAATCCAATTGCCAGATCCAATGAGCTACATGAGCCTCGTTCAAAATGCAGGCTCCGTATTCCTCGGCGCTTATGCTTCTGAACCATTGGGCGACTACTTAGGCGGCACCAATCACGTATTGCCAACAAGTGGTACAGCACGCTTCTCCTCTCCACTTGGTGTATATGATTTCGTAAAACGTACATCCTTTACACAATTTACAAAAGAACGATTAGAAGAAGTGGCAACACACATTACTACATTAGCTCGTACAGAAGGCCTCGAAGCACATGCTCGCGCCATCGAAGTACGTTTTGAAAAATAGATTTGGAGTATAGAGGTCGTTATGATACGCACAGGCACGGTGCAACGCACCACTCAAGAAACAGATATTACAGTAGAACTTACCCTTGATGGAGCGCAAACGAGCTCCATCTCCACAGGGATTGGCTTTTTTGACCATATGTTGACGCTGCTGGCGAAACATGGCCGATTTGGCCTCGTAGTAGAGGCAAAGGGCGATACATACGTAGATGCTCACCACACTGTGGAGGACATTGGTCTTGCGTTAGGTCAGGCGTTGGTGAAAGCCCTTGGCGATAAGGCAGGCATCGAGCGTTACGGTGATGCGTGGGTTCCTATGGATGAAGCACTAACACAAGTTGTAATCGACTTGAGTGGTCGTCCATATCTCGTCTTTCAAGGTGAATGGAGTACTCCAGTTCTTGGTGGCAATTTTGAAACTGAGCTAGTAGAGGATTTCTTCCAAGCACTAGCTATGAGTGCCGCTATGAACTTACATGTTCGCAATTTATATGGTCGAAATACACACCACATTATTGAAAGTATGTTCAAGGCTACAGGTCGCGCATTGCGCAAGGCCATTACCATTAACCCAGATATTCAAGGGGTAAACTCTACAAAGGGTGTTATTTAATACAGTCATTTAATAAAGGAGAACCTATGATTTTTCCAGCTATAGATTTACAAGATGGTCGCAGCGTTCGCCTCTATAAAGGTGACTTCGCACAGGAAACGGTTATCAATCCAGATCCAGTGGACCAAGCAAAACAATATGAAGATGCCAAGGTAGGCGCACTTCACCTTGTCGATTTAGACGGCGCTAAGGCGGGTAAGCCTGTGAATGTAGACATTGTGAAAGCAGTGCGTCAGGCTTTCACAGGTATCCTTGAAATCGGCGGTGGCATCCGCGATAAAGCAGCTGTTGACCTCTATCTAGGCTTAGGCGTGGACAGAGTTATTCTAGGCTCTGTAGCCCTTAAAAATCCAGAGCTTACGAAACAAGTTATAGCTGAATACGGTTCAGAGCGCATCGTCATCGGTGTGGACGGTAAAAATGGAAAGGTCGCTGCTGAAGGTTGGCTCGATCAATCCGATGTGCCTATGACCGATTTAATTGGAGCCATGATTGAAGGCGGAGCAAAGTACTTCATCGTTACCGATGTGGACCGAGACGGTACCATGCAGGGGGCTAACGAAGACTTGCTCGGCGATTTGCAAAAAACATTCCCTTCAGCTCGTATTGTTGCCTCTGGTGGTGTTCGTAATTTAGAAGATATTAAATCCCTTGAAGCAAAAGGCGTTATGGATAGCATCGTCGGTAAAGCGCTATATGAAAGAACCATTACATTAGAGGAAATCGCTGAATATAACCAAAGATAATATAGAAATGACAGAATTGTGTCTGCTAAAAGCAAGTCTTATATGGGATGACAGATGAACTAAACAGACGAGATAAATAGACGAAATAAATTGAGATGCACTTTATAGAGAGGAGATTTATGTTAGCGAAACGGATTATTCCGTGCCTTGATGTGGACGATGGGCGCGTTAAAAAAGGGGTTAACTTTGTTAATCTCGTAGATGTTGGCAGTCCCGTAGATATTGCAGCATCCTATGAGCAACAACAAGCGGACGAGCTTGTCTTTCTAGATATTACGGCCACTGTTGATGCACGGACCACCATGCGCGACGTGGTACAAGAGATTTCATCCCAAGTATTTATGCCTCTCACCGTTGGTGGCGGTATTAAGAGTATCGATGATATGACGGCTTTGTTGAAAGCTGGTGCCGATAAGGTGTCCTTGAACTCTGCAGCCCTTGCTAATCCTGAACTTATTTCAGAAGGGGCTCAAAAGTTTGGCAATCAATGCATGGTAGTGGCTATCGATGTGAAAACAGACGAAGAAACTGGTGAATGGTACGCCTATACTCACGGCGGTCGTAACCGTACCGAATGGAAGGCTCTTGATTGGGCTAAGGAAGCCGTATCTCGTGGGGCTGGGGAATTACTCGTAACGAGCATGGACAAGGATGGTACAAAATCTGGTTTTGATATTGAACTATATAAGGCAATTGAAGCCGTTGTAGATGTGCCTATTATCGCCTCTGGTGGTGCAGGTACTGTACAAGATTTTATAGACCTCTTTAAAGAAACAGGCGTGACAGGTGCCTTAGCGGCATCGATCTTCCACTTTGGGGAGATTAAAATTCCAGAACTCAAAGATGAATTACGAGCTCACAGCATTACTGTACGATAGAAAGCTGCTTTCATACATACGTTTTTAAATAATCATAGTATTTAAAGATACTTGAAGGCAGTACATAAAAGGCTATGGTAACGATACTAATAAAACACTGAGTTTTAAAACGATTATTTTCATAAAGGATTAATATATGAAACCTGATTTTGAAAAGGGAAATGGCTTATTGCCAACTGTTGTACAAGATGCAGATACAAAAGAGGTTCTCATGGTGGCGTGGATGAACGAAGAAAGCTTTCACAAAACACTAGAGACAAAGGAAACGTGGTTTTGGTCTCGTTCTCGTCAGGAGCTATGGCATAAGGGCGGTACGAGCGGCAATGTGCAACATGTGGTGAGTATGGCCCTCGATTGCGATGGCGATACCTTGCTCATTCAAGTGAAACCGGAAGGCCCTGCATGTCACACGGGGCGTACAGGCTGTTTCTTTAATGATGTAGAGGCTTAGTGCTTAATAAGAAACGCATAATGGTAATCAATAGGTTAACCACAATAGAATAGACAAAAGAGTATGTATATATTAGAGACATAACGGAGTTAGACATGGCACAGCAAACATTGAACGAATTATACGAAATTATTAAGAACCGCAAGGCACAGCCAAAGGAAGGTTCTTATACGAATTACTTATTTGATAAAGGGCTCGATAAAATTTTGAAAAAGATAGGCGAAGAGGCTACTGAAGTTGTTATCGCTGCAAAGAACGAGGACCCTCAAGAATTGATATACGAAACGGCTGATGTACTGTATCACTTGCTAGTATTGCTAGCAGAGAAAAATATTCCTTACGAAGCTATCGAGGCCGAACTTGCTAGCCGTGAAGGCGTCGTAAGTAAAACTACGGATCGTCCAGAAATTACGAATTTATAATGTGTATTTTAAGAAAATAGATAGAAAGGATAGCTTATGAAAGAGATAATTCGCACATTGAAACCCTATATACCTGAGGAACCTGCTGCAGCGGTAAAGGAACGCCTCGGTGTGGACCGCTTGGTACGTTTGTCTGCCAATGAAAATCCATATGGGACTTCTCTGTTGGTGCGTGAGGCTATCCTTAGCTATGTAACGCATAATGATGCTAACTATTATCCTGATGGTAATGCTACCGATTTGCGCCTAAAATTAGCAGAGTATTGGAAGGTACAACCAGAACAACTCGTTATTGGTGTAGGCCTCGATGAGGTCATTGCTATGGTCAATAAAACATTGATAAGCGCCGGCGACTCCATCGTGGTAAGCGTACCTGCTTTCTCTGAGTATGCATTAAATGGCCTTGTGGAAGGTGCTGAAATTCGCGAGGTTGAGGCCAATTTTGAAACAGGGCATTATGATTTCTCTGCCCTTGTGAAAGCAGTGGATGAAACAACACGCCTCGTGTGGATTTGTAATCCTAACAATCCAACAGGAACCTATGAGTCTGTTGAAGATATTCGTAAATTCATAGCAGCTATACCTAAGGAAACATTGGTCATCATCGATGAGGCATATATTGATTTTGTTACCGCTGTAGCAGTTCCTACAGCACGAGCGCTTTTAGATGAGTTCCCTAATGTAGCTATCATGCGTACCTTCTCCAAGGCATATGGCCTTGCTAATTATCGCGTAGGCTATATGATGACACCTATAGAGTTGGCTAATTACATGCAAACTATTCGCTTGCCTTATAATCTCAATACCTTGTCCCAAGTGGCCGCAGAAGCTGCTTTTGAGGATCAAGCATTCTTAAGAAGAACAGTTTCTCAAAATGCAGAGGAACGGGCAAAATGGGAGAGCCTATTTGATGAATTAAACATTCACTACTATAAGAGTGAAGCGAACTTTATTTTCTTTACTGTACCTGATGCGGAAGGCTTAGCTGATGCTTGGCTAAAAGAAGGATATCAAGTGCGCCGGGGACAACGGGATGGTTGGTTGAGACTTACCATTCCTATGGCTCAAGATGGAGCTATTATGCGCGGTATATTAAAAGAATTTATGAATTAATCTATATAGGATACATCAGATATACTAATTAAGGCTGTTGAAAGGAGCATATTATGATCGCCATTATAGATTATGATGCGGGTAATACATTTAATGTCCAGAAAGCGTTGGACTATATCGGACTTGATGCAGTGCTAACAGCAGATCCGGATGTCATATTAAATGCTGATGGTGTTCTCTTACCAGGTGTAGGGGCCTATGCATCGGCTGTAGCAGTTCTCAAGGAACGAGGCCTTGTCGATGTCATTCATGAAGTGGTAAAACGAGAAATACCGCTATTAGGTATTTGCTTGGGTATGCAACTACTATTTGAAGAGTCTGAAGAATATGGACCCACTCCAGGTTTAGGTCTCATTCCAGGAAAGGTAAAAGAAATTCCTCGCGACCTTGGTCTAAGCGTGCCTCACATGGGGTGGAACAAAAATACAGTACACCATTCAGATAGTGCTTTCAGCAATGTAGACGATCAATATACCTATTTCGTTCATTCCTATTATGTAGATACTGACCCTAAGTTTATTACATCTACTGCAAACTATGGTATCGATGTACCAGGTGTTGTTGAGCGTGGTAGAGTATATGGGATGCAATTCCATCCTGAAAAAAGTGGTGTCGTAGGTCTAAATCTATTGCGTGCATTCGGCAATATTACGGAAGCCTATGGAGCGGCGAAAAAATAGGAGTGCCACAATGTAAAAATGCTCTAGAATGGGCAAAAGAAGCAGTAGGCCGTGGTGCTGGTGAGTTATTGGTAACGAGTATCGATAGATATGTCATGGGGCTTGGCTTTGATATTGAATTATATCAAGCTTTAGCAGAGGTTGTGGATGTACCTGTAACAGCTTTTGGTGGTGCTAGAAATATACAGTATTTTGTGGATTTATTTACAAAGATAAATGTAACTGGAGCTCTTGTAGGGGCGTTGTTACATAACAAAGTTTTAACTATAAAAGATATTAAAAAGGCCCTTCATAAATCAGGAGTCGTAGTAAGACAATAGATAATTACTATCAAAATAAAACGATAAAAGCATTCTCTAAGTAATGGAGAATGCTTTTTGGTTATGTCTTTAACTCATAATGTACATCCAAAATGAGAAATTGATAATTGACACTTCTATGTTTAGATATACAATATTATTGTAAGTACTAAAAGTTTTGAGAGCCAATGTGGCATGGATGTGCAAAAGATTTATCAGATATTTTTATATAACACCATGTCACACAAGACAATTGGAGGTGTTTATATGGTTATGAATGGTATTTACTTAGTTATAGCCTCCGCGTGTATTCTAATTTTAGCGTACCGCTTTTATGGGGCTTTCATAGCGGCGAAAGTATTAACATTGGATGAATATCGTCCAACGCCAGCTATGGTCCACAATGATGGTCACGATTACGTGCCAACTAACAAATGGGTAACATTTGGTCATCACTTTGCAGCGATTGCTGGTGCAGGTCCTTTGGTAGGTCCTGTTATCGCAGCTCAGTTCGGGTATTTGCCTGGTGCATTATGGATCCTTATCGGTTCCGTATTAGCCGGTGCTGTACATGACATGGTTATCTTATTTGCATCCGTTCGCTATGATGGTAAATCTATCGCGGATATTGCACGCGAAGAAATCAGTAAATTCGCTGGTTTCGGTGCGATGCTTGCTACACTGTTCCTGTTGATTATCACTCTTGCTGGTATGGCTGTAGTAGTAGCTAACGCATTGCACAACTCACCATGGGGGTTCTTCTCCGTATTTGCTACAATTCCAATCGCTATTTTCATTGGTATTTATTTGAAATGGTTGCGTCCTGGTAAAATTCAAGAAGCAACTATTATCGGTGTAGCATTAATCTTTGCAGCTATTATCTACGGTCCAAACATAGCAGCTAGCGAATATGCTTCTTGGTTTACATACGATTTGCAAACTATCGAAATCATGCTTGCAGTCTATGGTTTCTTTGCAGCAGCATTACCTGTATGGTTATTGCTTGCTCCTCGTGACTATTTGTCTACATACCTTAAAATCGGTACAATCGGCGCAT